>DAOWNV010000229.1 GCA_030642405.1 Desulfosarcina sp. | reverse complement strand
GTAGTGGCTGCAGACGACGGCGTAATGCCCCAAACCATAGAAGCGATTAATCACTCCAAAGCCGCGGATGTACCTATTATTGTAGCCGTAAATAAAATGGACAAACCGGATGCGGATCCGGATCGGGTTCAGCGAGAACTCAGCGAACATGGCCTGGTTTCTGAAGCCTGGGGTGGCGATGCTATTTTTGTTATGGTTTCGGCTAAAAAAAATACGGGGATTGATGAACTGCTCGAAATGATTTTGCTGCAAACTGAAATTCTTGAGCTGAAAGCCAACCCGGATAAATTGGCCACCGGCCATGTGGTCGAGGCAAAGCTTGACTCGGGTCGCGGTCCCGTTGCCACCGTTTTGATTCAGGAAGGAACCCTTCGCGGTGGTGATTCCGTCGTTTGTGGTATGCACTACGGAAAAATTCGTGCGCTACAGGACGATATGGGCCGAACGGTGGAATTCGCAGGTCCGTCCATGCCGGTGGAAATTGTCGGTCTTTCCGGTGTTCCCATGGCCGGTGATGAACTGGTGGCACTGGCAGACGAGAAAGATGCCCGACAGGTCAGTGAGCATCGTACGCAGAAACAGCGTTCCAAGGAATTGGCAAAGACGAACAGGTTGAGTCTTGAAGGCCTGTTTGAAAAGATGCAGCAGGGGGAAGTCAAGGACCTCAACCTGATCATCAAAGCGGATGTGGACGGTTCCATTGAAGCGTTGAGAGACTCTCTTGTCAAGCTCTCCAACGACGAGGTCAGCATCAACGTGGTCCATGCTGCGACGGGGACCATAGCCGAATCAGATATCTCCCTTGCTGCGGTTTCCGACGCCATCATTATCGGCTTCAATGTTCGGCCTAACACTAAAGTACAGGAAATGGCCACCCATGAAAATGTGGATATGCGTTTTCACAACGTTATCTACAACGTCATCAAAGAAGTTAAAGATGCCATTTTGGGCATGATGGCATCGACTTACGAAGAGCGGATTTTGGGACGGGCCGAAGTCAGGCAGACATTCCATGTACCCAAGGTGGGTATGATTGCCGGCTGTTACGTGACCGACGGAAAGATCCAGCGCAGCCAATCAATGCGATTGGTTCGAGATGGCATTATCACCTACGAAGGAAAAAACAGTAGTCTGCGCCGATTCAAGGATGATGTGAAGGAAGTCCAATCCGGTTATGAGTGTGGGATAGGAATAGAAAATTACAATGATATCAAAGTCGGCGATGTGATAGAAAGCTATTTACTTGTTGAGATCAGGCCGGAAGTGGAATAAACTCATGCCAATGGTTACGGGTGTGGGACACATGGTATTCAGGCTCCACCAATGCCACTCGTTGAAGGAAAAACGTAAAATAGTAAAGGCCATTATTGCACGCATCCGAAACCACTTTAATGCATCAGTAGCCGAAGTGGCGGACAATGACATTTATCAGCGGGCCGTTATTGGTGTCAGCTTGGTGGGCAAAGATAGTCGGCTGGTGAATTCAAAATTGGATAAACTGTTCAACTTTGCTGAAGATTTGGGGCTCGCGGAAATGATCGACAGCCAGTTGGAAATAATCACTTTCTAATCCAAATAAGAGAATCGAATGTGAGACGACCGTGGTAACTAGATCATTCAATCGTTCGGCAAGGGTCGGAGTACAAGTGCAAAAAGTACTGGCCGACCTGATCCAAAAAGGTGTCAGCGACCCGAGATTGGCACAGGTTACTATCACCGATGTGGAGTTGAGCCGTGACTTGAGAATCGCCAAGGTCTATTTTGCCACCCATGGTAAAGGGCAGGACGAAAAAGATGTTTTGGCGGGATTCGAAAGCGCTAAAGGATTTATTAAACGCGAGTTGGCAAAAAGGTTGGGTCTGCGGTACATGCCGGACCTTAGGTTTTTCTATGATGCATCTTTTGACTATGGCGACCGGATAAGCCGGGTCATCCAGTCCTTACGAACCAATGATGAAAAAGATAATCCAACAATTGACGAGCAGTAACTGCATTTTGTTGGCATCCCATACCAACCCGGACGGTGATGCCATTGGGTCTCTTCTGGCAACGGGGATTTCGCTGGAAAAATTAGGATGTCAGGTGGTGCTATACAATGAAAGCCCCATTCCCGCTGTATACAGGTTTTTACCTTCTGTGGAGCGTATACAGAAAGAGGTAAAAGACCTATTGAATTTTGATTCAGCCGTCATTTTGGATTGTGGGAATATGGACCGTGTTGGATCCATTGCAAAACAAGTAGAAGCAACCATCCCTGTCGTTATCAACATTGATCACCACACGACCAACACGCAATTCGGACAATACAGGTTGGTTGATGTGGACGCCTGTGCCACTTCGGAGATCGTATACCGGCTCATTCAGGCAATGGGAATTGAGATGGACGAGGCCATTGCCACGGCAATCTATACAGGCATTTTAACCGATACGGGGTCGTTCCGCTTTTCCAACACCAACCAGGCGGCATTTGCCATATGTGAAACGATGATGACCATGGGTGTCAATCCCTCTATGGTGGCCAGTCATGTTTACGGAGCATACTCTCTGGGACGGATAAAACTGCTGAACCTTGCTTTGGATTCAATTGAGATATCCAACAACGGGCATCTTTCCATTATGACGGTGACCAGGGAGATGCTTGCAAAAACAGATACCCTTGCCGAAGACGCCGACGGCTTGATCAACTATGCACGACGGATACGGGATGTAAAAGTGGCTGCGTTGATTCACGAACTGGAAAACGGTAACGGTGGTTCTGGAAAGTCAAGACGATTTCATGTTAGTCTTCGCTCAGACGGCAGTGTGGATGTGTCCCGCATTGCCATGAATTTCGGAGGAGGTGGACATGCAGGAGCCGCCGGTTTTTCCATGGAATCCAGTCTGACAAAAATAAAACAGATGATTTATGACATGTCCGATAGCTTCGGTGAACAATGTCATCTGAGCTAAACGGAATTGTTGTGGTGGACAAACCAGGAGGAATTTCATCGGCAGGGGTCGTAGCCCGAATAAAAAAAAGTTTCCGGGCAAAAAAAGTCGGCCATACCGGGACACTGGATCCATTAGCAACAGGTGTTTTGATCTGTTGCCTCAACCGGGCGACGAGGCTCTCCCGGTTTTTCTTGAAAGGCGACAAGGAATATGAGGCTGAGCTGATTTTTGGAATCTCTACGGATACCCAAGATGCAACGGGCACCGTTATTGAACAACGCCAAATTAAAGGGATATCCCAGGAGAAAATACGGGAAGCAGCAGATCGGTTTGTAGGCCCCATTACCCAGGTTCCACCGATTTTTTCGGCGTTGAAACACCAAGGTACTCCGCTTTATAAACTGGCGCGTAAAGGAGTGATTGTTAAAAAACCAGCCCGACCCGTACATATCTATGGGCTGAAAATCCTTGAGGTGAATCTGCCGTCTGTTAGATTTTTTGTTTCCTGTTCTTCCGGTACCTATATACGCACCCTTTGTGCCGACCTGGGACGGGAATTGGGATGTGGTGCGCATCTAAAAAAACTGCGGCGGGTGTCCGGTTGCGGGTTTACCCTTGATGACGCTTTTAATTTGGAAGAATTGACGCAACTGAAAAACCAGGACCGCTTAATAGAAACAGTCATCCCGATGAACGAGGCGATGCCGTTCATGCCTGGGGTGGTAGCAGACAAAACAGTGGTCGACAAGATTAAAAACGGAGTGAAGTTGTTACGGTCGGATATCCGGATGCCTTCTCGACAAGGTGAAGAAGGTGAATTCAAAGTAATCGATCACAGCGGCTGCATAGTTGCCGTGTTGGTACAATCAACGACCAAGGATACCTATAATTATTGTTGTGTTTTTTAAATGTAAGGGTAATAACTATTTTAAGGAGGACAAGACGTTGGCTTATACAGCAGAAACCAAAAAAGAATTGATTGATAGATACAAAAAGCATGATTCCGATACCGGATCCCCGGAAGTCCAAATTGGACTTCTTACCCATCGGATTACATATCTGACCGAGCATTTGAAGATGCATAAGAAAGATCACCACTCTCGTCGTGGATTGCTGATGCTCGTTGGTAAACGTCGCAGGCTGCTCAATTATGTTAAAAGCAACGATGTTCAGCGTTACCGATCTATTATCGAAACCCTTGGCTTGCGACGATAGATTTTTTTGGAAAAGGCACCGATATGAAGCCCGCATTCTTGTCATGGGTTTTCACGGGTAAAGAGCATTTGCGAACGACTTCCGTCAGCCCGGCAATTTTGTGAAACATACAAAAAGTCAGAACACCGTTGAGTTACAGGCGAGTGACGGAACCACCATCACGTGTTTCAATTCTACCAGGAGAAAAAATCTAATGGAGTATACATTCAAGGCGGATGTGGGGGGGAACACCCTTAGCATTCAGGCGGGAAAAGTCGCCAAGCAGGCATCCGGATCTGTATTGGTTAGATACTGCGACACAATGGTTCTGGTTACCGTTGTTTCCGCCAACGACGAAAGAGATACGAATTTCCTTCCGCTATCTGTTGAATATGAGGAAAAAATTTACGCTGCAGGCAGGATTCCCGGCAATTACTTCCGCAGGGAGATCGGCCGTCCAAGTGAGAAGGAAACGCTCACCGCACGTCTGATCGACCGCCCTATCCGGCCCCTATTTCCCAAGGAGTATCGTTTCGAAACCCAAGTTATCGCCACGGTACTTTCAATGGATCAGGAAAATGATCCTGACATGCTGGCGTTGGTAGGTGCATCGGCTGCTCTGGAAATATCTGATATCCCCTTTGCAGGTCCTATTGCCTGTGTCCGCGTGGGACGAGTCGATGGCCGGTTGG
>DAOWNV010000191.1 GCA_030642405.1 Desulfosarcina sp. | reverse complement strand
GCCAAAAGGCCGCGGAACTCGATCCGTGGATCGTTCTCAACAGCAACATGAGCAGCCTCTTCGCTAACCACAGGGCAAACATGGCGGCATCCATCAGTCACGCACGCTTCTATCTGGGGCAATTGATTAAAACACTGTCCACCTAACAATTTAGGCTGAAGGCTATTTTACGAAAAATCTTCAGCATAAAACCCTTCCAATCACACTTTCGTGAAAACGCATGCCCCTTTCCGTCAACCGGATTCGCCCTGGATAGCTTTCAACCAGCTTTTCATTGGACAGGCTTTCCAAAACAGGTCCGAACATGTCGTATAATCCAGTTCCAAACCGCAGGGCAAATGCCTTGGTATCTATACCATCTGTTTGTCTCAATCCCAGATAGATGAATTCGATAATCTGCTGATCGCGGTTGAGTATTTCCCTGTCCGCAACCGGCATCTTCTGCATTGTTAAATCGGAAAGGTAACGATCCAAGGACCGGTGATTCCACCATCTCTCGTTTTGTTGATAGCTGTGGGCAGCCGGTCCAAATCCCAGGTATGGGGCAAGCTTCCAGTACTTGCGATTATGGCGTGAACGCCGATCAATGCCCACTACGGCGGTTCTGCGTGCAAAATTCGAAATCTCGTATTGATCATAATTATTACTGTTTAAGCAAGCATTCGTAAGCGAAAACAGGTCACCCGCCGTCTTCTCATCAAGGGGGTGGATCTCTCCTTTATCGACCCTGTCGGCAATAGGCGTGCCGGCCTCTATCGTCAGTGAGTAACATGATAAATGCTCCGGTTCCATACGGATTACATCGGTCAGCTCTGCCTCCCAATGACTCCGGTTCCGGCCAGGGATTGCGTACATCAGGTCCAGGCCCACGTTTTCAAAGCCAACTTCTCTTGACCAGTTATAGGTATCCACCCCTTGTCTGGCAGAGTGGATGCGCCCTAAAAAAAGCAGCGTGTTGTCGCAAATGGATTGAAGGCCGATGTTTAGACGATTGATACCGATTGATTGATAGTCCTTGAGATTCCCTCTGCTCACCGTTCCCGGGTTTACCTCAAGAGTTACCTCAGCATCGGCAGCTATTGAAAAGTTGCGATACACACAATCAAGTATCCGACCTATCTGTTGAGGTGCCAACACCGAAGGCGTTCCTCCGCCTAAGTAAATGGTATCCGCACAGTGGGCAACACATCGGCGAAGGTTCAGTTCTGTGATAAGGGCCCTGATGTAGTCATTAATTGCGGAGAGGTTTGTGAGGGAATAAAAATCGCAGTATGGACATTTGGCTCGGCAAAATGGGATATGAATGTAAAGTCCAGTCAAGGGCAGGGTAGGTTCCGGGGTCAAGGTTCGGATTCAGGTATTAAGGTTCACGGTTCAAAATATTAATTCGTCCATTGCCAATAATCTATTTGATTTCAGGTTCATGTTGATTTCGGGTTCATGGGTTATGAGTGCTGGGGTTAAACCGGGAAACGTTGCCCATGAACGATGAACTGTTAACCAAAAAACCGATCACTGACTGTTTTTTCCCAGTTCCAACCCCAACGCCAGTGCATCACGATTCATATCGAGAAAGTTTTTTGGAATGCGGTCTTTCAGAGCCTTCATGATGGATTCTTGTGCCACAAGGTTTGTCAGTCCTATCACCGCCCCCAACATACAGATATTGAACACGATGGGCTTTCCGATCTTTTCCATTACGGTCTGGTACATGGGCAGTTCTCTCTGCCTGGCATCAACCTTTAGTTGCGATTTCACATAACGTGTATCAGTTAGCAGCAGCCCCCCAGGACGGATAATGTCGAAAAATTTATTGTACGCTTCCTGTGTCAGGCACACCAACACGTTGGGCTGAATGACCTTTGGAAAATCGATTACGGTATCGGAAATAATTACATCAGAACGTGTGGCACCACCCCTTGCCGCTGCACCATAGGCCTGGGTTTGAACGGCTGTTAAATCCTCATATAGGACTGCTGCTTCGGCTAATATGATTGCGGCGGTAATCACCCCCTGACCACCTGAACCGGAAAACACCATCCTGCATCTTTCCATTTTTAGTACCCTCCCATGGCTCGTTCGATGATTTGATTATATTCGCTGCAATATTCAGGCTTGTCGAGTTCAACAAAAATTCCGCGTTCGATCAAATCCGGGTTCTCTACTTTCTTTTTCGATCCGATGGGTGTCGTAATTTCTTTCATACGCTTCATCATTTCCACGGCACCGCCCTGCTTGTTTTTTCGGCCGAAGTAAGTCGGACACTGGCTCATCACCTCAACAACTGAAAAGCCTTCGTGCAAAATGGCCGAACGAATAATGTCCGCCATCTGATGTACATGATACGTTGTTGTCCTCGCCACAAAGGTAGCGCCGGCGGCCTTGGCCATCTCCACGATGTCAAAGCTCTGGTCAATATTCGAATAGGGTGCTGTTGTTGCCAGCATCCCAGGACCGGTCAAAGGTGAATACTGACCTCCTGTCATTCCATAGATTCGGTTGTTCATTACAATCGCAGTGATTGCAATATTGCGCCTCGCTGCATGGATGAAATGGTTGCCTCCGATGGACAGTGCATCGCCGTCACCCATGGGTACGATCACGTTCAACTCGGGTTTGCTCAGCTTCACACCGGTGGCAAAAGCCAGGGCACGACCGTGTATTGTGTGCAACGTATGAAAATCCATATAGCCGGAAATCCGCGAGGAACAGCCGATTCCAGATACCATAACGATCTCGTTTCGGCTCATTCCCAGTTTCTCCACCGCACGAATTAGTCCGTTAAGCACGATTCCGTGACCGCAGCCGGCACACCATAAGTGTGGAAAGAATCGCTCTCGGATATAGTCGTTGACTGCCATGATCTCTTATACCCCCCTGCCTTTAATCAGTCGAAGAATGTTTTTTATGTCCGTTGGCGTTATGAACACACCATCTATTCGATTCGCTAAAAAGACTCTCTCTCGATGATCGACAGCCGTCTTTACCATCTGGCAAACTTGGCCCATGTTCATTTCCACGACCACAGTGTAACTGGCTTTATTGCAATACCGACGCACGATATCCGCCGGAAACGGCCAGAGGGTCTGGAGTTCCAGCAGTCCAATCTTTTCTCCCCTTTTTCTAAGGCTCTTCACAATGTGGAGCGCGGACCGGGCCGCCGATCCGAAAGAAACCAAAACGGTATCCGCATCTTCCAGGTAAAAAGTTTTATACATGGCAATATGACTTGCATTGTTCTCGATCTTGTCCACCAGGTGGCGTAAGAGTCCATGTATAATTTTTGGGTTGTCCGAGGGAAAGCCCCACATATCGTGAACCAAACCAGTAACATTGTAACGGTGAACGCCTCCGAAATCACTCATGGGCAACCGGCCGTCCTCCCTGGGTAGATAAGGATGATAGTCTACTCCGTCGTGTACCGCCGTACGTAGCCGGTTCACTATGGGAATCTCTCCCGGTTCAGGGATCTCCAACCGTTCGCGCATATGCCCCACCACCTCGTCAAAAAGCAGGATCACTGGAGTTCGAAAAGTCTCTGCAATATTGAACGCTTCTACCGTCATGGCAAATACATCCTGATGGTTGGAGGCAGTTAACGTCACGAGACTGTGATCTCCGTGGGTCCCCCACCGCGCCTGCATCACATCCCCTTGGCTGACGTGGGTTGGTACACCCGTGGAAGGGCCTCCACGCTGTACGTTGACAATAACACAGGGAATCTCGGCCATGACCGCGTATCCCAATGCCTCCTGTTTTAACGAGAAGCCGGGTCCCGAGGTGGCCGTGAGCACCTTTTGTCCGGTTAATGACGCTCCGATAATTGCGCACATGGAGGCAATCTCATCTTCCATTTGAATGAATTTACCGCCTATGGCCGGCAGTCTTTTAGACAGATGCTCCATGATCTCCGTTGAAGGTGTAATCGGGTACCCGGCAAAAAACTCCAGGCCCGCGTAAAGTGCTCCTTCCACGCATGCTTCGTTGCCTTGAATAAATTTAATCCGTCTTGTCATGTCGCCGACTCCTGTTTTTCAACCACCACTTCGATGGCCAAATCCGGGCACCTCAATTCACACATCCGGCAAGCGATACAATCTTCGATGCGCACCGCCACAGCTTTGTCCTGTTCATCCAATTCAAGAACCTCTTTCGGGCAAAATGCTACGCAGATTCCGCAGCCTTTACACCATTCCCGATTGATTCGGTGTTCTTTGAGCTTTGCCTTGGCCATGAATTCTACACTCCCCTATGATTCTTACATATGCAGATGATCAAACCAGAAACCTTCTGAATCATTTAAAAAAAAAATTTATAGTCAAATCTATCCTAACCAGGACGGCGTCGTCAAGGAAAATGCTTTTTCCGTCTTGCATGTATGAACATAATGTAATAATGTTTAATAAATTTCCCAAAAATTGTGATAATAACTTCATAGCACATTTATAAACTCAACTCATTATTTTTTAACAACTTGTTATTAAAGGCTTTATTCCAATACAACAGACGACACATTTTGGTATATTTATTGCTTTCTTGCTATACTTAAGAAAACTTTGCTCACAATTCGAAAATAACTATATTTTACAGCTTAGAGCAGTTGAAAAAAATAGAACGGCAGGTGGCAATCATGAAGAAACGACCAACTAATTTTTTCTTACCTTTTACGGTGGCTATCGCATTTGCACTGGTTTTTGCTTTGCCGTTGTCGAACAATGGGGGGTTAACAGTAAGAGTGTCGGAGGCGAAGATAAAAACCAGTGAATCCCAAAATTTCGTGAGTACGCTCAATACACAAGCTGCACTTGAATCGATGACCAGAAGCTCATGGAATTACAAACTCTCTACAGATGAAAAAAATACTTCATATGCGCCGGCACAAAACAACAGTGCACCGTCTCCGGTTCTTTCGAACAGCTCAATCACGTCTACACTTCTTTTATTCGGTACAGGGTTGGTTGGAATCGTAGGAATTAGTCGAAACAGAAAAAACAGTTAATCATTTAAAGCAAATGAAATTCAAAAACCCGAAAGCCGCAAACGGCTATCGGGTTTTGTATTTATTCTTTTACGATTAAAACGATTTTTTAGCTAAGTTGGGCCTGGCTGCTGCTATCAAATGAATTTTCATAATCAGAAATATCCTGTCTATCAATAAAATCATACATACATTAACACCAACTTACAAAACGGAGGGAAACGCATATCTGAACTCAATCCACACTCTATTCCGGGAACGGTAGGCTTCATTACCGAAAAGATCCTGAGAATTGTTTGCATGGCTATAACTCAGGTACGCGTTCAGTTTTTTCGTCATACTGTAATATAGAAACGGACTGATTTCAAAATACCGTGAATTATCCTCATTCTCGTCCTCTTTGAAGAGATTGTAGCTGAAAACTAGCCTGCTTTCGATCCCTAAACCAAACCTGGCCGTCAAAGAATGGTTATACCGGATGAAAAAATTATCCACATTTACATCCGTACCTTTAGCCGTGGTCTGCAAATCATGATAGTAACGAAATGTAAGTTTTGAAACAATACCTTCACG
>DAOWNV010000299.1 GCA_030642405.1 Desulfosarcina sp. | reverse complement strand
GGCCGGGTAGCTGTGCCACCTGATGGTAGACGCCTTGGGTATTGCCGGCGGCACATTTGGTGCTGCCGGTGTTTTCCCATGAATGGATAATGTTCGGTTGAAGGGAGGCCAATCTTTCAAGCTTTCGCGCGGTGACGGCATTGTCTGAAACCAGGTGATTCCAGACACCGTATCCGGAAAGTGATTTGAAAAAGGGAAGGGGAGGAAGTTGTCCGGAAACATGCCATTGAATTTGAGTGATGGTACTGTTTTTTCCGGAAGCGACAAACTCGGGGCAAGCACCATCTTCTAATTTGCAGGAAAGAGACAATAGGAACTCCGGTTGTGTCTTTTCGATAGCATTTACCAGATCCGACAATTGATTCGATTCGATCTCTTCCGTAATATGAAAAAGATTCGTATCCAAACGCGACCCCAATATACGGATATATTTCAGATAGGAATTTGCCGTATATGTTGGATGATGGGGGTGTGTCTCCAAAACTGAGTGGTTGACGACTGTTTGGGATAAACTCTTTTCTATCTGTGTCAGAGTTGATGGCCGATTTTCGGGCGCAGCCGGTTTTCGGTGGATGGAAAGGATGGTCATTGGGAAGACATGGGTCATGTTTGACGACTTTGTAAATCGTTCAATCGAGTATGCAACCGTACTATACGAATTTATCGACCGAAGAAGCATAGAAAACCAATATGCTGCTGTCAATTGGAAAACCTTGATTTTATGAATGTTTTTTTCCAGGCTTGCCAATTGCTTAATTTTGAAGTAAAAAATTAGAATAATCACAGTACCACCATTTCAAATGGGTCTCTTTAGTTATGAAGATAGCTTTTTTGATGGATTCACTAGAATCCATTCAGCCGGAGAATGAAACAACCAGCCACCTGATGTATGAATGCAATGAACGGGGGCATGTGGTCTATTTTTTAGAACCCCACGACATATACATTCGTAGTGATCAGGTGGTCGCTCGTATGCGAAATATTTCCGTACAAACAGGCCTGACGATTGCCGGGTATTGGCAGGAGGTTATCCGTTGTACGACGCAAGAGCATCTGATTTTTGAGGCCATAATCGAACTCGATGCCCTGTTCCTAAGGAGCAATCCGCCGCTTCACTACCAGGCGCTGGAATTTTTGCAGTCGGTGAATGACCATGTGTTTATTCTCAACAGCATCTGTGGACAGCTTATCGGCAACAGCAAATTGTACAGCCTTAATTTCCCTGAAATCATCCCCGAAACCCATGTGTCGAGAGATCCCTACCGTCTTCGCAAAATCATCGATGATTTTGGGGGGGACATGGTGATCAAGCCCCTGCAGCGCTTTGGCGGAGAAGGTGTGATCAAGGTGAGTACAAAGGATCGCTTGAATCTGAATTCCCTGATCCACTACTATGTAAGAGCATATCAGCCCTATAGCCGGCGCGAAGCCATTATGGTTCAGGAATATTTGGGTGATGTTAATCAGGACGGAGACATTCGCATTCTTTTATTGAACGGAGAAATCATCGGCGCTATGCGCCGCAAAGCCAAAGAAGGAGAGTTTCGTACAAATATTCATGCCGGTGGAGAGGTTTTTGCCCATCAGGTTTCGCCAAATGAAAAGAAGATCTGTAATACCATCAAAAACAAGCTGATCGCTGACGGTCTCTACTTTGTCGGTATAGATATCCTTGGCGGAAAGCTGGTGGAAGTCAATTGTGTCAGTCCGGGAGGTATTCCCAGGATCAACCGATTGAATAACGACCATCTTGAAGCAAAAGTGATCGATTTTATTGAGCAGCAGGTCGAAACAGTCATCTGGCCCTCTACAGGAAGGCTCGGCATATGAAACGGGTGACCAGGATGTGGTGGTTCCTCTTGTTGCCGGCAGTGATGGGCTTCATACTTTTCGCCTGCAAGGAGCCCAAAAGTTCCGGTGTTTTAAAAATTGGGCTGGCAGAGGAACCCAGGACATTGAATATCTGGTTGGCCAGCGATGCAAATTCCCGAAAAGTTCTCTCCCTGATTTATCAGCCGTTATACGTAAATGATCCCGAAACCCTTGACATGGTTCCTTGGTTGGCCGAGTCCGAGCCGGTTTACGATCCGAAGACGCTTTCTTATACGATCTCTCTTCGATCCGCACAATGGTCGGACGGAACACCGTTTACATCCAAAGATGTTGCGTTTACGGGAAAGATCATCCAATCTTTCAAGGTTCCTCGCTATGCCTCCAAATGGCGATTTATAAAAAAAATTGAGACGCCGGATGACCGGACAGTCGTATTTTACCTGAAAAAACCCATGGCCGCATTTATGTCGGGAACCCTTTTCACACCGATTGTTCAGGCCAAGCAGTGGGCCGATGTCGCAAAGAGAGCAAAGACCACGAAAAAACCCCTAACCACTTTGCTCAATCACCGACTGAAAAAACCTATTGGAATCGGTCCCTTTGTTATACAGCAATGGCGGCAGGGGGCCTTTTTGCACTTTACGAAAAACCCTTATTTTTTTGGTACGGGCAAAACCATTGGAGGCCGCACCCTTGGCCCTTTTGTCGATGATCTTGTCTACACCGTATTTGGTACATCCGATGTCGCCATCCTGGCCCTGAAAAAAGGGAGCATCGATATGTTCTGGTGGCCTATCCAGCCAGGATATATTGACGATTTGAACCGGACCGAAACAATTCGATTGTTTACCAACGAGAAAAGTGCGTTGTATTTTATGGGGTTCAATCTCAGGCAGTTGCCATTTTCAGATATCGCCCTTCGAAGGGCTGTTGCATTTCTCATCGACAAGGAGTTTATTGTTTCACGGATACTGCAGGGCCATGGTACGAAAATGTTTTCGGTGGTGCCGGCTGAAAATAGATTCTGGTATTGCAGCGACCTGCCGCGGTACGGGGACGGGACGAGCAAAAAAGAACGCGTCAAGAGCGCTTACCGGGAACTGGTCGATGCGGGATACACGTGGACTGTTCCGCCGATTGATGATGAAGGAAAGATTCAGCCGGCCAAGGAGATCAGGATGCCGGATGGCCAACCCATGAAGCGGTTTACGATATTGACGCCACCTGCGGACTACGATCCTCACCGAGCAACCAGCGGTTTGATGATCCAGGAGTGGCTCAGGGAACTCGGCATGCCGGCTTACGCCCGCCCCATGGCCTTTTCATCCCTTCTTCAGCAAGTGAAATGCAACCACTCTTTTGATGCCTTTATTTTGGGGTATGGACGATTGCGGATGGATCCGTCCTATGTTCGAAATCTGTTTCACTCGAAAAACGATAGATCCAGGGGGTGGAACATGAGCGGTTATCGAAACCCCGATTTCGATGCGGTTGCCGATCGATCCTTGTCGGAAATGGATCCAGTCAAGCGAAAGGCCCTGGTGATGGAAATGCAGCGATTGATCGCACGCGATCTTCCCTATATCCCTTTGTATAAACCTTCCGTGATCGAGGCTGTTCGAACTGACAGGTTCCATGGGTGGGTG
>DAOWNV010000034.1 GCA_030642405.1 Desulfosarcina sp. | reverse complement strand
GCGTTTATCTTAACATAATCGATGGATAGGTCGCAGGTCAGCATACTGGCCGTCCCCTCTCCCACATTCAGATCCAAAGTCACTGAAAACTCCGGTTCTTTTATCACGCCTGTTGCTTGCTCTTCAGCCTCAATCCCGCATCCAATGCCATTTTTCACCATTTGCACATCATTAAAAAAAAGCGCTAAACGTTCCGGGTCAAGAAAAACACCGGCACGCCCGGCTGCTCCAATGATTCGACCCCAGTTGGCATCCTCTCCGAAAAAGGCTGTTTTGACCAGCGGAGAATGGGCGATGGTATCAACTATTGCTCGGGCGTCAGCATCACTGCGGGCCCCTCGTACCGTCAGGTCCACCAGTTTGGTGACCCCCTCACCGTCTTTGACCATCTGCCTGGCCAGATCTTTACACAAATCATCCAGCAATCGTTGGAAAGCAGCTTTGTCCTCTTGAGATTTCACGATTGCACCGGAGGCACCGTTTGCCATGAGAATCACCGTGTCATTGGTACTGGTATCCCCATCGATGGTGATCCGGTTAAAAGAGACATCTACAGATCGCTTGAGAGCCGCCTGGAGCTCTTCAACGGACAGATCGACATCTGTGCAGGCAAAGCAGAGCATGGTGGCCATGTCCGGCCGGATCATCCCTGCACCTTTTGCAACAGCCAAGATTCGATATGGTTTACCACCGGCCAAACCTTCCCGAACAGCCAATTTGGGTTGAGTGTCGGTGGTCATGATAGCACGGGCCAAATCCGGCGCACCGTCTTTTTTCAGCTTCCTGGCCAGTACCGGTGCCGCCTTCTCGACGATATCGATGGGAAAAGGAGCACCGATCACACCGGTAGATGCAACCAATACATCATCTTTTTGCAGTTGCAAAACCTTAGCTACAGCAATACTCATGGCCTCTGCTGCATCCATTCCCTGTGGGCCATTGGCACAATTGGCATTTCCGGAATTGACGATAACCGCCTGTGCTGTTCCGGAGCGAACACGTTTTCTGTCCAGCAGCACAGGTGCTGCCTGAACCAGGTTTTTCGTAAAAACCGCCGCTACCCCTGCCGGTCGATCGGAAACCAGGAGGCCTAAGTCCGGTTCACCGTTTTTCTTGATTCCGGCAGCCATGCCGGCGGCAGTAAATCCTTTACATATCAAAGGGACCATAGCGATCTCCTTTAACCCCAACGTTTCAACGATGGGGTTAGCTTTTAGCCATTAGCTTTTTGATAAAACGTTGAATTCCCTCTTTACCTCATTGACCTGCAGCTAACCGCTAATGGCTAATCGCACAGGTCGAAATTTATTGGCGGATACGCGGTACATGGTTAATCCTCTTGCAAACCCTTGCCGTTTGGCATAAAAAGCGCTTGTTTGCAAGAAAGTTCCGCTTGAATTAGCGGAAAGGAGTACTTATGTCGGATCATCCCCTGCAGCAGATAATGCAGTCATGGATATAATTGCAACAACCATCTGTGCCGTAGCCGTTATTTACCTTAGCGCGGTTTTACTCCTATTTTAGCCGACGGTCCTGTTTCTATGACAACGGAAAAAAGCCAAAAGATGTTTAAACTCACAATAGAGTATGATGGATCCGATTTTCATGGGTGGCAACGGCAAAAAAACGACCGAACGATTCAACAGACAATCGAAGAAGCGCTAAAGACAATGACCCATGAAAAAATCACCCTCATTGGTTCGGGACGTACGGACGCAGGCGTTCATGCTCTGGGTCAGACAGCTTGCTTTAGGACGCAATCCCGACTGACCGCTGATTCTTTTTTAAACGGCCTCAACAGTCTCTTACCAGATGATGTGGTTATTCACAAATGCGAACCGAAGCCCTACGACTTCCACGCCCGTTTCGATGCAACCGGCAAGCACTACCGTTATCATATTCTTAACCATTGGATTCCCTCTGCTGTTGGAAGACAGTATGTTTTGCACATTCGGAAACCGCTTGACACGCCGGCAATGTCGGTTGCCGCCAAAATCCTGCTGGGCACCCACGACTTCAAGGCGTTTGAAGGCACGGGTAGCCCCAGGGCCCACACCGTGAGAATAGTAACTTTGTCCAAAGTCAAAAACAACGACACCGGCAACCTGACCTACGACATCAAAGCTAACGGTTTCTTGCGTTACATGGTGAGAAATATCGTGGGAACACTGGTGGACGTGGGATTGGGAAAGATATCAGCAAATGAAGTAAAGAAAATTCTGCTGTCCAAAGACCGCTCCCGAGCAGGCGCCACGGCACCACCCCAGGGGCTGTTCCTGGTCGAAGCCACCTACCCTTAATAGTGCTTTAATCCTTTTTCGATGTTGGATTATCGATGCTGGACGTTTGGTCATCTTTCATCTTTTCTTCGTTACTGTAAATGATAATTGCACCCTTTTCCTTTGAAAAGAGACCTGGGCCGGGTTGCGTATCCCTATCGTCGTGGTAAACAAAGGGCTCCGGTGTAGCGGCACACCCCAGTATCAGGGTGACTGCCATCATCAGTATTATAGCTGGCATTTTTATATTTTATCCTACAAAACAGCCATTTATGGATGGGCACGATTTAGAATTTTACCCTAAAACCACTCATAAACGAATTAATATTGTCGAAAGCCTTACCGGTTCTATCAAGGTTGTCAAGGTTGTGGTAGCGGTAGCCCACATAAAATTCCGTACCCAAATCTTTCAGGTTCTGAACAAACTGCAGCCCGACGGTGGTGAGATCGTCACCATTATAATCTTGGTCCTTGAAATTGCCGTAGTCAATAGAAAGGGCTGTGTCACCGTATGGACACCATTTTTTTGCGATGTAACCGAATTTCGCGTAATAAAATTTTCCATCATCTCCGGCATCATCTTTAAATTTTCTCTGTCCTGCGGCAAAGGTCCCGTTGAACCCGGAATCATGGAGAAGAGAGAAGGAACCGTTGATCCGGTTGTCATTGGAATCGGATGATGAACCGTAATTTGCCCAGGCAGCACCTGCCGCCAGTTTGATACCGCCGATCTTTGCGGCATATTTCACGGCCAAATCACCACCACCCTGATTAACAATTGGTAAATGATTGGTTCAACTCATTGACCTCAGCGCTCGGGTTGCTCTGCCATTCTGCTTCGATGCGGGTTCCTACGCTGAGTTTGTCGCCTTTTACCTATCCCTTCAGGCCGAACCGGGTGGAGGAGTTGTCATTGTCCACAATATAACCACGTCCTTTGTCGCCATCATCACTGTAAAGCACCGCCTTGTTCACATGACCATAGCTTTTGATTTCACTGTTTTGCGTACCGGATGTAACCACGGGCCGCTGTCCTCCACCGGTTTTTCAAGAACCTCTGATTTCATTTCCTAAACCTGCTTTTGAAGCGCTTCCAACTCTGATGCCTGTTTTTCAATGGTCTCCTCCAGCCGCTTGATATCCGCGTCGTTCACTGCCTGCGCTGAAGGGACAAACAGTAAAATTACGGCTGCAAAAACCACTGTAATCCAAAACAAACCGCACTTGTTTTTTAACTTCAAAAGCTTCTCCTTTATTGATTTTTAATTTTTTATAATGTTCATCTTCACCTGTAATGACGGGGTATTTTATGATGTCAATTCTTCTTCCTGCAAATGACAATGATCCATATGCTTGCACACATGATGGGCAAAACCTACACCGGCTTCCTCATACAATACATAGGCTTTATCGATGCCGACCCGTTTTAATGCAGCGGCCTCATCTTCATAACGTACGGACGCGGTAATCTGTCCATCATACCCTTTTGCATGCAACTGTTTGACAGCAAAGGCAGCAGCACCGGGGTCCGGAAGGGTCATCATGATAATCTTTACTTTATTTGCGGAAGGTTCGATCCGATCCCAGAAATCGCTGTCCGACGCATCTCCTAAGACAACATTCCTCCCATTTTTAATATGGTGAGTAACCGTTTCTTTTGAAAAATCCACCCCGATCACCACATCACCATGGTTTCTGCGCATCTCGTCGTAGGCTGCCGTACCGACACCCCCCATTCCTAAAACGGCAATTTTAGCATCTCCGTAATCAAGCATGGCTTCTTCGGGCAGGCGTACATCGCTCTCGAAACGCTTCAATTTCAATGACCAACGTGCGTAGATGGCGTGTGCAAATGAATTGGCCGGAGCCGCCATGACAAAAGTAAGAGAGAGGGCAATGGCTAAAATATACAGCCATTGCTGTTCGAGCCAGCCGTTGGCCACAGCGATTGCACCGACGATCAGGCCGAACTCGCTGTAATTGGCCAGGCTCAAAGACGACAGCAAGGCTGTGCGGGCACGCAGGTTGAATCGGCTAAAAATTCCGAAAAAAAGGATTGCCTTAAAAGGCATTGCCAGGGCCAACAACAAAGCGACTCCCACATCTGCAAGCGTGGGCGAACCGGAGATTCCAATGCTGAGGAAAAAACCTACAAGGAAAAGGTTTTTGAAGCTGAGCAGTGTATCGGCCAGTTCTTGTGCTCTGGGGTGCCCCGCCACCAGAATGCCGAACACCAAGGCTCCCAAATCACCTTTTAAACCCACCAGGTCAAACGTTGCGTATCCGGCAAAAGGAAGTAGGATCCCGAACAGCATCAACAATTCGCCATGTCCGCAGCGTGACATGAAACGAAAAAAAATCGGCCGGAGTAAAAAGATGGCCCCGATCATGGGCAGCGCCCATAGGCTTGGAGTTTTACCCGATGAAATCGTTAAGAAAAGCACGGCAATGATGTCCTGCATGACGAGGATACCGACAGCCTGTACAGCATGCCGCGATGCCATCTCTTTTTTCTCTTCAAAAACCTTGACGGCGAATACCGTACTGGAAAAACTCAAGGCAAAGGCAATCAATAAACACAGGTTGCGATCCAACAAGTGCAATCGGGGCAACCCTGCCTTGCCTAGCAAAGCGAGCCCGGCAGCGAAAACAATCACGGTGACCGTCATGTGGATCGTCGTACCGGCCCATATTTCAGACCTGGCCAGGGTCTTGATTTTCAGCTTTAATCCAATTGTAAACAGGAGCAAAGTGACACCGGCATCGGCAATCATTTGTAAGGCGTCACCGGTTTCGACCCCCATACTGTTGAGGATAAATCCTGCGACCAGGTACCCCACCAACGGCGGCAGGCCAATTTTGCTCGTTATCGTCCCGAAAATAAATGCGGCGACAATAAGGATGGGATCTATCATGAGCAGTCTTCAATGGCCGGATCCGGCAGAATCGCCGACTCGTCCTCATACCAGGCCGACATGTCCATTTCCCCTTCTGTTTTTGCCACGATGCAGGTCACAGCCAGGTCCCCGGTAACGTTGCAGGCCGTACGACCCATATCCAGCAGCGCATCGATACCGAAAATCATTGCATAGGCCAGGACCACCGGCGACCCCGGTTCAACTGTCAACCCCACCGAACTGAGCACCATCAGAAGCATGATAGCTCCGGCACCGGGCACGCCGGCCGTGCCGATGGAAGCCAGCAGGGAGGTAGCGATGATGGTCACCTGTTGGCTAAAATCAAGGGGTGTCCCGATGGCAAACCCGACAAAAATGGCACAGACACCCTGGTAGATAGCGGTTCCATCCATGTTGATAGTGGCCCCTAAAGGGAGCGAAAAAGAGTGCACACCCTGGGAGATACCCATCTTGTTTTCTGCAATACCGATACTCACCGGCAGGGTTCCCCCGCTGCTTCGGGTGACAAAGGCAGTAATGATCGCCTCTTTGGCCTTGCTAAAAAACAAAATGGGATTGATTCCGAAAAACAACAACATGCCGCCATATACCAATACCATGTGGCCAATGAAACCAACGTAAACCGCAAGGGTTGTAAAACCCAGGGGGCCGAAGGCTTCGGCGCCCTGTTTTCCGAACACGTCGGCAATCAGTGCAAAAACACCGATGGGGGCGTACTGCAGGATCCAGTTGACCACCAAGTACATGATCTCGGCTCCGCCGTTGAAAAAACGGAACACGGCTTCTCCGGACTGACTGATCTTCTCGTCCTCACTGTTTCTTATATAGGCCAGACCGATACCGAACAAAAGAAAGAAAAAGATAACCGGCAATACATTTCCTTCAGCAACAGCGCCAAAGGGATTGACCGGTACAATATTGATCAAGGTATCCACCAAAGACGGTGTTGCTATATCCCCCTTGATTCCCTTGGTGGCTGACGCAGCAATCTGCATGCCCTGGCCTGGCTTGAACAGGTTCCCGCAAATAAGCCCGAATGAGACGGCAAAAGCGGTGGTGATCATATAGATACCTAGCGCTTTGGCTCCAACGCGCCCCAGTTGAGCGGGATGAACGGAAGCGGCGCCCACCGTCAGCGTAAAGATGATCACCGGCATGACGATCATTTTAAGCATGCGGATAAAAATATCCCCAAAGGGGGTGACCCAGACCATGGCCGGCCCAAAGGCGATTCCGCACACCGCCCCCAAGATCAGTCCGGAAAGGATGCGGATCAACAGGTTGGTTTTAAAGTACCAGCTAAACAGCTTCATTGGGGTCTCCTTTCTTCCCGATGGGTTGTCCGCAGCGACCAAAGGTAGATAGTGCCGGCAGATCTACTCATAGTTGTCTCCTTTCCCCTTAAATGCTTTGCGGCGCTGTTCGATCATGGCCTGTTTTTGTGCGATAAACCGATTTTTCAGGAAAAGAGCTCTGTTCAATTTTTCATCTCCTGTCCCGTTTTTTCTTGCCCATGACATCTGTTCAAAATACTCATATGTAAGAAGATCCAATGTACCATCTATCCGTAACTGATCAACAAAAAGGTTAAGCCAGTTTAAAAAATCAGGGTCTCCTTTTCGGATAGCGAACGAATAATATTCTTTCGTTACCGGCGTGAGCAAGGCGGCAACCTTCCGGTAATCCTTAACATGGGTATTGAGCCAAACCTGAACAAAGGGGGAATCGGCAACCATAGCATCAACCTCCCCTGATAAAACGGCATCGGCCGCGGCAGTCGTCGTCGGATAACCTTTTATCGCTGTTGAAGGAAAAAGCTGCTTTGCAAAGGCTTCGTGGGTGGTGCCGGTTTTCACGCCCAGTCTGAGACCGGAAATATATAGAAGATCGAAATACGCATTGGCCCCTGCCGGTAGCAGCTCCCGCCGGGCCAGCGCTGCCTGACTGACCTGAAAATAAGGCTCGGAAAAGTTGACGAGAAGTCCCCTTTCGATCGTTCGGGTCATCGCCGCCATGATGATGTCCGACTCACCGGCAAGCAATTTCGGGATCTGCTGATCGTAGGTCTCCGGCCGAATGAACCGGATATCCACATCCAGCGAATCTGCCAGAAGTTGTGCCAGATCCACATCCAAACCAATGGGTGTATTCTCCTTGATCATGGAGAACGGTGGATAGTCCCTGTTCAAGGACACGACAATCTCCCCTTTTTCCCGGATACGTTGAATTTCTCCGGCTAAACAGACAACCGGCAGGGTAAATAGAATCACCATCAAGATCACTGGATATCGTTTCATGACACACACCACCTCCCGTAAGTTCAAATTGATATGGATACTTTTCCTCTTGATCACGGAAATGGCCGGCTGTAGTTTATATTTAATCGCCGGATCAATCATAGTCTATGTTCATTAATTCACCTGCAATTTCTTGAGACAATTCAAATAGGGCCTTGCTCATGGTTTCAACGACCTGGGCAGCCGCCTTGCCCTTGGCTTGTTTCACGATGTTAGATTGTTTTTCAGCCAGCAGCCGACCTCCATCAGAAGCTACAATGCGCCATGTCGACCTCAAGGTGACATATCCAACGGCATCAGCTTCAAATTGGAGGACATGGAGAAAGATACGCATATTCACCTGATCGGAACGCTTCAGTGGATGCGGATAAATCTTCTCAGAGCCCGTCAACAGAAATAGATTTTCCACCATGACGCGAGTGACGTTCGCCTTGAGCGGTTCGGCCCATTGATTGAATTCATCGACCCTCAATTCGTTATCTTCCATGCGAGTCAGCATCTGTGGACGGTCCAGATACAAGGGAAAGGTGATGGGTCCAACACCGATAGAAAGTGTAATCTCTTTTTTTGTCTCTTCAGATGATAAAATAGAATCAGGATTCGATGCAAGTAAGTAAAACCGGGTGTCCGGTCCGTGATTTCCCAGATTCATGCATGCCGTTACAACCGACAAGAACAAACTGATCATCAGCCATTGGGTGATTCTTATTGTCATTTCTCCTCCGACACAACCGATTGTCTTCCTGTAAGCAGCGCCTCCGGATGTCGGCTCAGATACTCGGTCAACACGGCCACTGCACCTGCAGCTTTTCTTATGGCCACCATGGTTTCATCGACGCGGTATACAAAAGTCGAGTTTTCATCCGTGAGATAGGTTATATTGCCAAGCATGGCTTCCGCCTGTCTGAACGTATCCCGTGCAGCCGTTGTGGCCACTTTGGTGTCCTCCAATACCGGCTGAATCCAATGGTCTAAATTAGTAACCATCCGCCTGAGCTCGGTGGTCATCCCGGAGATATCCTCGGTAACAGGGCCAAGCCGATCATCGGCCGCCCTGATCAACTTTTGGGCATCGGTCATCACAGCCGTTGCTCCGGTTGAAAGTTGAGCCACGTGGCGATCAAGATGGATCGCCAAATCACGATACCCCTCCAGTGCCTCACTCAAGGTGCTAACGGACTTGATCAGATCGGGAGAATTGACAAGGGTGTCGATTCCGGTAATCATATCTTTAACGGAGTTGACGATACTTTTAAGGTCGATGGAATCCAATGTCTTTGCAAGTTCCTCCATGTCCGATGGCAGGGTTGGAATTTCCTGTAGATCTCCTTCGAAATTCATTAACTCAAAGGGTTTATTGGGGTAAAAGTCGCAATCCACAACCAGCTGTCCCGTCACAAAGCTATTAACTTTAAGCTTGCCACGGAGTCCGCCCTCGATCATTTTTGGGACGTTGGTGTCCGTGATTAATCGCTTTTTTTCAGATCCTTCGTGCATAGACCGAACGATCGCTTTTATGGAACCTTCCTGAACCTCAAAAACGATCTGATTGACAAATGTATTATTGTCTTTGTTGTAAACGATATTGATATTCGTAATCTTGCCGATTGGGACCCCTTTGAGCTTGACGGATGCGCCAAGGCCCAATCCACTCACCGACCCTGGGAAGTACATTACATATTTAGTGGTCTCCTGGAACAGACTTCCGCTACCGAAGGACAGTATACCGATCGTTACCAAAGCAGCAGCGCCTGTAATAAAGGCACCGATCATCGTTTTGTTGACTTGTTTGCTCATACGGTAAATCCTTGCAACTTTGGGGTTGATCGCCTTCGTCCCTTACCACGTGTTAGAAATTGAATGACATCCGGATCATCCGCAGTGGCCAGCATCTTTTTGGGATCGCCTTTTGCTGTGGCGGTTCGCTTTTTGGTATCCAAAAAAATGGAATTATTGGCGATGGCAAAAATACTGGGCAACTCATGGGTAACAATAATCACTGTAGCATTTAAGCTCCGGTTGATTTCAATGATCAGATCATCAAGGTTTTTTGCACTCACCGGATCAAGCCCTGCGGACGGTTCATCGAAAAAAAGCACTTCCGGATCCAAGGCGATGGCCCGGGCCAGGCCGGCACGTTTACGCATCCCACCGGAAATATCCGAAGGATAGTATTCTCCGAAACCACCCAATCCCACCAACGACAGCTTGAAGTGAACCCTGTCGCGAATTTCAGACCTGTTCAAATCGGTGTACAGTTCCATAACCAGGCCGATGTTTTCAGCCAGTGTCATGGAACTCCACAAAGCGCCTCCCTGGTACAAGATACCGAACCTTTGCATCCACAACCCACGCTCGTCATCGGTCAATGACCAGAAATCAGTGCTTTCATAGGCTACACTTCCGGCATGCGGAGTCTTCAATCCAACTAAAATCCGCATCAATGTGCTTTTTCCGCAACCACTACCCCCCATGACGGCAAAAACATCCCCCCGATAAACGGTAAAATTCAGATCCCGCATTAGGATCACGTCACCGTATCCCATAGTCAGGTTGCATACGGTGATATGCGGTGTTTTTTGATTGTCGTCAGAGGCAGCCATTTTAATTTAGTATTCAATCAATCAGATTCTATTTCAAAAGGGTTAAAGAGGATCATGAACTAACACTTGTAAGCTATGCGTTATGAGCCCTAAATCCCCAACATATCCGTCATGACGGCAAGAAGACCGTCGGCAACGACAATATAAACAATGGCAATCACAACAGCAGATGTGGTTGCCTCACCGACGGCAGCGGCACTTCGGCCACATCGAATCCCCTGCATGCAACCACAAAAAGCGATGATAAACCCGAAAAGAACGCTTTTGGAGACACCCACACCAATATGGGTAAAGGTCAACGCTTGGCAGGTCTGGGTCAGGTATTGGACGGTGGGAATGTCAAACACACCGACACCAACGACCATCCCTCCGATAAGACCCATGAATACGGCGTAAACACATAAAATCGGCATCATCAACACCAATGCGATTATTCGAGGCAGTACCAAAAAGTCCATGGGGGATACCCCGAGTGTTTTCAACGCATCGATCTCTTCATTCACCTGCATGGTGCCGATGTTGGCCGCAAAAGCCGCCCCGGTTCTACCCGCCATAATCACACCCGTCATAACCGCCCCCATCTCCCTGGCCATACCGATACCCACCAGGTCCGCCACGTAGATTTGAGCACCAAAGGTCCGCAGTTGAACCGCGCCCATAAACGCCAGGATCAGGCCCACGAGAAGGCTGATGAGAGAAACGATGGGCAGCGCTCTCCAACCGGCCTCTTCAATTACCAGGATAATATCCGCCGTTCGAAGCTTTGCCTTTCCCCGAACCATGCGCATACAGGCAATCGCCAGTTCACCGATAAAATCAACGTTTTCTTTAATACCATGGCCAAAGCTTATTCCGGTTTCGCCAATCACATACAACAGGGACTTTTTTTCTGCTTTTCCGACAGGATCTATTTTGCTTGGTACGGCCCTGGAAAGCGACAGCAGGCGCCTGACACCTTCTGGCAGCCCTTCTTCCTCCACAAGGATACCCGATGTCGAACAAAAATCGATCACCCTCGACAAAAAAACCAGGAGGCTACTGTCCCAAGCGGTAAGTTCGTGCGTGTCAAACCGCACCCGTTTCGCCTTCGCATCATCCAATGCCGCCTGAACATCTCCTTTCGACGGCAGTCTCACACCTGTTCTCCAATCCCCTAAAAGGGCGATCATCAAGGTATCGTCCGGTTCGGGAACGTGTTGCCAAACAGATTGTGTCTTTGAACCGTTCATTCGATGTGCTCCGGATATAAAAATGCCCCACAGAATTTGCAATGCCGAGCTTCTGCATCATGTCCTTCAGCACTGCATTCGGGACATGCCTGGGTTGAGATATTGGGGCCAAAGGCGTGGGACATCTCAACGGTTACGATGCCGGTGGGCACCGCAATAATCGCATAGCCTGAAATCATCACTATGGCTGCCAGGGTCTGACCGATTCCGGTTTGTGGGGAAATATCACCATATCCAACGGTTGTCAGGGTTACGATGGCCCAATAAATACTTCTGGGAATACTGGTAAAACCGTTCTTCTCTCCTTCAATAATATACATCAAAGAACCGAAGATGACAACCAACGTCAGCACCGTATAAAGGAAAACGGCAATCTTGCGCCTGCTTGCCTTGAGCGCCTTGATGAGAAGTTGTGCTTCTCCGAGATAATTAACCAGTTTCAAGATACGAAAAATACGGAGGATACGGATAATACGGATGACCAGCAGGTATTGGCTTCCCGGTATAACCATACTGAGATAAGTCGGGATAATGGCCATCAAATCAACGATACCATAAAAACTGACGGCATATTTTAAAGGCTTCCCCACACAAATGAGACGCAAAACGTATTCTGTTGTAAACAACAAGGTAAAAAACCATTCGACTCCGTATAAAAGACGCCCATGGTGCAATCGTATGGAACCAATACTATCCACCATCACCGCGACAACACTGGCGAGGATGCTGGCGATGAGTACTACGTCGAAACCTTTTCCTGCCGGTGTATCCGCCTCAAAGATGATCTCGCGCATCTTCATCCGCCACAAAGACCGTGACGGCTGGCGTTCTTTTTGTTTCCGCCCTAAGCCCGACATTACTTTTTATTCCCTCTTTTTACCTGTTTCAGAATTCACCTTTTTAAACAATATTCTATTGAACCCAATCCTCATCGGCTGAGCCAGTAAATCAACCCCGGCAGGTCAGCCAGTCCTACCGTTAAAAAGAGCGTATCCCCCGCGTCATGAAACAAATCCCGTGCTCCAAGGCTGATGCGTAATCGATTTTTAAAAAGATACGCGTGGATGTCCAACCCGAAAGCCGTCTGTTCACCTTCATTGGGTTCATTCCAGTAATGGTAAACAGCCGGTGTCACCCCCCATCCCGAGAAAATGATTGTACGGTCAAACCGTGTAAAATCCAAACCCAGGGTACCATATCGTTCTCTCTCAGTGGTACCGGACGCTTGAAGGACCCCGTCGGCAAACCCCAGCCCCAAACGGAGGCCGACATTGGTGTATTTAAGGTTCCAGGTAGGTTGCCAGTAGATAAGACCGTCTCCTCGCATAAAATCAAACGCCGCCTCGTAGGGGATAAGATTGCGCCAAAACCAGGATTCGGGTGCCACGGAAGGAGAGAAGGTGAATTCCGGATATTGATATGTCGCCGTCCGCAGTGCAAGGGCGGTAGCCCCCATTAGACCTGCATTAGCCTGCTCTCTTTTTTCCGGATCAGGTTCACGGGCCCGATAGATGGAATCCGCCTCTTTTTCGAGATAAACCAAACGACTGGTTGCCCTTTTGACAAGTTCGTTGGACCAATAATCAGGATCATTCATAATAAAGGTCAAAAGAGGCTTGCCACCATCTGGTGATGGGGTCGGTTCGAATCCTTCAGCTTTGAGATACTCAAAAAATTCTCGTTCTGTTGCGAGGAAACCCTTCAGGTGGTCTTGCTCACCTTTGTCAAAATAAACAACTCCTTTGAGCCCCTCATGAATGATACGTACATCACGATCTTCAGGTGGCATGGGATCGTAAGCAAACCGAAGGTGCCCCTCTTTTCCAAACTCCGTTTGTGCCATACGCGCGAAGGTGTAACTGCTCTTGGGGTTTTCCTCCACCTTCAATTCCTGGTACAGTTGCTCGCTCATCCGATCCAGGCAGGCATACCAACGATCCGACCGGCTTTCCATAGACAGATTTTTCTTACACTGGTTAGCTGCTACCGTTATAATAGAATCATATACACCTACGAAATAGTCATATTCGCGAAATTTATAATCGAGAAATCCACCAAAGGCGCCAAGCAGCATACTGGTAATCGGTCCACCACGATCACTCACAGTTAACACCCGGTCCGACGCGGCGGACTGAGAAGAGCGGTGAATATCATTGATCAGTTTCTCTTCTTCGGGCATAATCGTTTCAGTTAGATCCTTCAATGCTTTGGTCAACGCTCTGCGTAATGGGAACGGGTCGATGGCGCACTTTAAAATCGGCTCGCCGCCGGCCACGGTAGGAAAGGATCGGCAATCGCTTGCAATACCAGTATCCAACAATGCGGTTGAAGAAAAAGGGTCTCGGACAGGTGCATATTGGTAATCGTATGAAAACGCCAGCAACCCTCCTGTATATCGTAACCGGTCGCTGCATTTCTGTGAGGGGCTGAAAAAGGGCAACAAGGATTCGCAAGTATCGTCAACCCCCTTGGCATCCATAATATCAGCAACTTTTTCACTTAGATTAGATAGATTCAGTCGCCAGTAGTCACTGGTCAATTCTCGAAAAAGTGCGGATTTGCGCGCGGTTCCAACGGCGCCGCCGAGAATACGTGATTCCGAAGCCAAATCATGGGTCAACTGGCTGCAGGCCGCCGGCGGATTATCCCCCCGGCACGCCCTTTTGTCCTCAGGGAGAGGTGTTTCATACCGCGGTCGATCCGGGTCAAGGTACAAGTATCGTACCGGCATCAACTCCTTTTGAGGGTTTTTATGTGATTCGGCCAGGGTGCGAGCCAAACCAACGGGTATATTATCAAATAGCCCGCCATCGGCAAATTCGGCTTCCGCCAGCTCATAGTCTTCCGGACAAATCCAAATCACGGCATCAGCATCTAATGAAGGGGTTGAAGATTCAACTTCACCATCTTCCCTGCTGAGAAAATTTTTTTCCTGGCAGTAGTACAACCGTTTTCGTCCGAAGCCTACAGGGAAGGCGCTTGTGGTCATCAAGGCATCCTCAACCTGCTGATCTGTGATGGAATACGGTTCAGCATCCGCCGGCCAGGGCATGAGAATCATTGTGGGGTCTGTTAAGGTCGGGTAGTCTTTGGGGTTGAAACCAAATTTCACGCTTCCGTCCGGCTTAATGCGAAGCTCAAACGGAATGTAAAACCGCTGGTTGTTTACGGTAACATCACTGACAGTCATAGTTGCAGGGGTTACCCGGGTCACAGCGACACCCAAAGGCAACCGCAGCCCCGGACGAAAAGTCCCCGGACTAAGCCATTTTTCGCGCAGTTTTCCGGCAACGGCGATAAGGTCGTGGCGAGCAAGGAGAGCATCGTTGGTAGTGTAAAGTGTTGAATCCGCCGTTGGCGGCAACAACCTGTTCACATCCATGCACAGCCAAATATCACGAAATATATTATCATCGATGCTATTGGTAAACCCCCCTTGATCCTCGGGTTTCACCGACCACGCCAAGGCTGCAAGCAGTGTGTTGATCCCCCCTGCCGAGGTACCGGAGATACTGGCAATCTCAATCAAGCGAGGATTTCCACCCGTTGACCAGTCACCGGTTTCTTCCAAATGACGAAACGCCTTGGTTAACCCCCATATCAATCCCGCTTCATAGGCGCCCAT
>DAOWNV010000320.1 GCA_030642405.1 Desulfosarcina sp. | reverse complement strand
GAAATCTGAATTTAAAACGTTGATTGCCGATAATCCCGCAGATCCGGCCGGTTATTATTATCTGGGCCAGGCGCAACGAATCGCCAAAAAGGATGACGCCGCACTGGAAAGCTTTGAAAAAGCACTGGCGCTCGACCCCATGCGGGTTGATGTTTTTGCCAATATTATAATGGTATACGGCTCAAATAAAGAGTTCGACATCGCTTTGAACAGATGCGACGAACACCTGAAAAAAGTGGGTGGTTCGTCTGTCCACAAGGCCTTTATCAACAATATCAAGGGTGGGGTGTTGCTCGCCCAAGGTAAAATTGATGCGGCGGAGAAAGCCTTTTCTGGGGCCATTGAGGCCAATCCTGATTATTTACCCCCTTATTATGCGCTTGCCAGGATTCATCTTGCCTCCCATAAGGTGGACAAAGCCATCGCCAAGTACGAGACAATTATTGAAAAAAACCCAAAACAAGCTCAACCGCACATGCTATTGGGCATTATCTATGAATCACAAAAAAAGATCGAGAAGGCTGAAGAGCAATATCGTGCAGCCTTGGGGATCAACCCTGAATTTGCTCCAGCGGCAAACAACCTGGCCTACCTGATCGTTTTCCGTGATGGTGATATCGATGAAGCGTTGAACTATGCGCGAATTGCAAAAGAGAAATTACCCGACCAACCCCATGTAATGGATACGCTGGGTTGGGTGTATTACAAAAAAGGGCTTTTCGGCAATGCCGTGCAGGAGTTGTCGGGTAGCCTCGAGAAAATGCCGGAAAATGCAATTGTAAATTACCACCTCGGGGCGGCTCTCTTTTACAAAGGGGACAAGGAAGGAGCGAAACCCCTGCTGGAAAAAGCGCTATCGCTCGATGTAAATTTCCAAGGGGCCGATGATGCGCGACGTATATTGGGGGAGATGTAGGTGGTGCCCATCTAAAAATGGTTACTCCAATGCCGCATAAACAAGCCTTAACAATCTGGAGGACTTCAGATCCTTATTGTGAGATTTGACCTGATATGTACAATCTTCCCATAAGAACCCTGATTTTGTGCGTTGTATTACCACCATTCGTCTATGTTTTTTTTCTCTTCTCTTTAGAAAAAAGCATTCAGTCCCGCTATGATTGGGATCTGTCCGCAACATACCTTGGGGATACACGGCTCCTTTTTGACGGCAGCGCCCGACTTCAGGATGTACTTGGAGAAAACATCGATGCCTTCATGGCCGGGAAAAGACTTATTGATTGGGGTGTACGTGTCGTCGTTACCGTTAAGACAAAGGTGGGGGACTACCTGTATCCCGGCGCGTACAGCGAATTGCGTACGGATTTCGGTGGCGAAGACAGTGTTATGGTTGCAAGGGATAACTACGAGATGCTCAATAAGGGATTGGTCCTCCACATTGACGTAAAAATAGACCACAACACACTAATTGCCAACATCGTTCTGGTGATGTGTATCGGTGCATCTCTGACCCTACTTTTCCTGGTTTACAGGCGAGGTCTACTGAAGAGCCGACAGGCTGAGCGGGAAACCAGGAATGTGATTGATTCGCTGGCTGTTGAAAAACAAAAGAGCCTGGATCGACTATCTCGAATAGAAGCGCAAAGGGAAAAACTCTCCCAAAATACCTTATTCCTCCAAAACGATTTGGAACAGCAGCGCCGGCTGGCATCCGATACCGAAGAGCAGATGATCGATGAGATGGTGGCTCTGGAAGAGCAGATCAAAGAGCACCTCAAACAGCAGGAGAGCCAACTTCAGGAGATCGATGTGCTCAAGGAGAAAATTGCCCGTTCTGAAAAAGAGCATGATATTCGTCGAAAGCAGCAGACCAAGGCAGAAAATGGTGTTCGAAAGCGTTTTAACACGCTTTATAAAAATCTTGCCTTGCATGACCGGGCCATCGAGGGTTTTATAGATCTCACCGAAGAGATGAAAATCAAGGCGGAGGAAGTCATCCATCAGCTCAATGCTGATTCCAGGAAGGTGCCCATCAAGCGAAAAGTTTTCGGAAAGAAAAACCGGGAAACCGTTTTCGAGGTGATTTTTTCCTATAAGGGAAGACTGTACTACAAAAAGCTACCGGACAGACGCTCTGAAATATTAGCGATCGGTACCAAGTTGACCCAAAGTGGTGATCTTGCATTTTTGAATAAACGGTGATAAATAAGAAATGTTGTATGCTCTACAAAAGGTGTCGTGTGTAAGATGAAAGGTTGCAACTGATGAAGCTATCTCAATTTTTGCTTGTTGCGACCCTCTGTGTTTACGGGGTCACCACCGTCGGTGCCCAGGATACCATCAACCTGGCCTGGGACTGGTTTCCCGGCGACTCGGGGTATACGTCCGGGCCCAACGGGGACATTGCGTATTCGCTCTACATACGTACTGCGGATGATTCCGATTATGCCTACGATGACCCGGTTGTCAGCAACCTTGACAATTGCCGGTGGGAGGTCGATCATTACAGTTGTGAGACAACCCTGAAATATGCGTTCGCCCCCGGCGAGGCCTATTACATGGTGGCAGTGGCCTATCTTGCCGACTCCCCGATGCAAAGAAGCCTTTCATCCAACGAAATCGCCCATCGTTACAACTCCGCCGAAGGCGGTGGGGGTGGGGGTGGGGGGTGTTTTGTCAATATGGCCCATCCATAAATGGTTGTTTTTCCTATATCTGCGTTTTACTCAAAATTTTACCCTCAAAATATCAACAAAGATGGGCGATAAGACCGTTTGAAATGGTATATAGCTAGAGAAAAAATTCCTCCGGTCGCCTGGGCGGCTTTGACAATCGTTGCTCTTCTCCCCGTTTTTTTCTTTGGGTTGCGGCCCAAGGGACTTCCTTCCAAAAATCCGGTACACGTCAATCAAAAAGAGGGTTCAATCACCTTTGAAAGGCATGGGGTCACCTATGTTGCAATCGACCCGTCTAACCGTTGCCGAAGATCCGGTAAGCCTGAGGGGTTGACCATCGAGATGGCTGTTCGCGCAGCCGACATCCACAAAGCCGGTTTCAGGTCATTGGTCATGATGCACGATGGCAGCGACCACAATCAACTGATCGTCGGCCAAT
>DAOWNV010000291.1 GCA_030642405.1 Desulfosarcina sp. | reverse complement strand
AGTCCCAGCCCTTGAATCGCTTCTTTATCCTATAAGCATCGCTCATCCGGACTAAAAAGCTTAACCACCCAACACTTCATGAGGGATTTCGATGAATTTCATACGCTTGCTCACCCTTTTTATTATCACAATAAGTATTTTTTATTCACCGGTTTTTGCCACAGACATTCCAACGCCCCTCAAGCCTTGGCAAGAATGGGTTCTGCACGGCAGTGAGGATCACCTGTGTCCGGTCCATTTCGATAACGGCACCGTTCGTCGCTGCTGGTGGCCGTCCCACCTCGCCATGGATGTGAGTAACCAAGGCGGCCTGTTCAGCCAGCAGGTCGCGGTGTATTCGCCATCCTGGGTACCTTTGCCGGGAAATGAGACACATTGGCCCGAATCGGTCACCGTTGACGGTCAGGGTATCCCGGTGACGCGTCGCAACAATTTGCCGGTCATTCGGATGGAACCCGGAGACTGGCAGATTACCGGCGCCTTTATCTGGGAGACCTTGCCTGAAATGCTACAGGTCCCTGCAACTACGGGGATTCTCTCATTGACGGTAAACGGGCTTGAAATTGAAGAACCGGATATCGATTCCCATGGACACCTTAGCTTGAACAAACAAACTGGTACCACACACCGGGAAGACACGATGACAGCCACTTTATTCCGGCTCATCGAAGACGAACTCCCCATGCGGGTAACCACCCGTGTGATGCTCCGGGTCTCCGGCCGGACGCGCCAAATTCGCCTGAACGGCCTGTTTCCGGACGGAAACACGGTGATGAACCTGGAAAGCCCCCTCCCCACACGTATGGCCAGTCCCAATGATTTGCTGGTACATGCTCGGCCCGGCAATTGGGACATTCGAATAACAACACGTTTACCCGGTCCGGTGAAGGAACTTTCCATGGGGAAAGGTCAGTTCGGCGAAGAAATCTGGTCTTTCAAAGCAGTCAATCGGTTGAGAATGGTACGCATTACAGGGGCACCGGCTGTGGAACCGTCACGGACCCGCATGCCCGAAAAATGGAAAATGTATCCCGCCTACAGAATCCCCCCGGGCGGATCTCTTTCTTTTAATACGATCCGCCGGGGGGATCCGGATCCGGCACCGAACCGACTACGCCTTAAGCGCTCATGGTGGTTGGATTTCGATGGATCGGGGTTTACCGTCCATGACCGAATAGACGGCACACTGAGTCGGACATGGCATCTGGCCATGCCCTCTCCCATGAAATTGGGACGCGTAGCCGTGGACGGTGAAGATCAATTGATTACCCTGCAGGGAGATAAACCAGCACCCGGTGTTCAATTGCGCCGTGGGAAACTATTTCTCGAAGCCGATAGCCGTCTTTTGCGAACATCTTCGAGCCTTTCGGCCGTAGGTTGGGACAGCGATTTTGAACAAGTCAACACGGTTCTTCATCTACCACCGGGATGGACCTTGTTTTCCGCCTCCAATGTAGACATCCCCCCCGGAGCATGGCTCCAGCAATGGAGCCTTCTGGATCTGTTTCTGGTCTTGATTATCTCCATCAGCGCCTATAAATTGCGCAACCGGTTGACCGGTCTCATAGCGTTGGTTACATTGGCATTGATCTTCCACGAGCAGGGTGCGCCAAGCCAAATCTGGCTTCTCCTTTTATCAATGGCTGCTCTGCTGAAATATTGTCCCGGCGGTTGGTTTAAAACACTTCTCCGACCCTGCTGGATAGCAGTTGTAGTGTCTCTGATAGTCATTTCGCTGCCTTTTATGGTCCAACAGATTCGTACCGCCCTTTATCCACAACTGGAAAAAATCGAAAATATTCGCCATGCCCGCATGGAGGCATTCGATGAAGTAGGGGCCGTCCAGACACAAATGTCAGCACTTCCGGCAAAAGCGACGGTGGGAAAAAGAAAACAAAAAACAACGGGGGGGATTCAGTTTTTTGATCGAGTAAAGAAAACTCGTAAAAAAGCGTTCGCCTCTGACCCCGATGCGTTGGTTCAAACAGGCCCGGGCCTGCCGACATGGCAATGGAAGTCGGTTTATCTCAACTGGAACGGGCCGGTGGATCGTATGCATCGAATTCGACTGTGGCTGATTTCACCGGCGGTAAACCTGTTTCTCGGACTTCTCCGTGTGATCCTGTTAGGGCTGTTGATTGTCTTGATGGTAGAACCTAAAAAATGGCGCATGCGCCTTCCCAAACCGCTAACAATTGGAACCCCACCACTTATCGCGATAATGATTCTTTTTTTCCCCTTCCAGAATCTTCGGGCCGAAACCATTGGTGATGCATTCCCCCCAAAACCGCTATTGGAAGAACTCAAACAAAGGCTGCTCGAACCGCCTGTGTGCCTGCCTCACTGTGCCGATATCCACCGGCTGGAAATGTCGGCCACACCCGACCAGTTGCGCCTGATAATGAAGGTTCATGCGCTGGTAAAAACAGCCGTACCTCTGCCCGTTGCCCTGGAAACCTGGCGCCCCGATCAAGTGTCAATTGACAACGAACCCGCAAAAGGCCTCGCCAGGGATAACCAGGGCAATTTGTGGATAGCCGTCCCAAAAGGGATTCACCAAATTAAAATGACGGGTATCATAGGGAGGACAGATGAAATTCGTATCGCTTTTCCCATCTCCCCCCATGCCGGCTCTTATGCCGGAGTCGGATGGGATGCCCGCGGTTTCAGGGCGGATGGAAGGATGGATACAACCGTTGTCCTGACCCGGATGCAGCGAAGCCACCCGTCATTTAAAAAAACATCAATAACGGACATCCCGGCCTTTTTTCATGTGACGCGCACCATCCGGTTGGGGATTCAATGGGAAGTGGACACTTACATTAAAAGAGTGACCGCCGCAAAAGATCCAGTGCTGTTATCCGTACCACTTTTGGAGGATGCCTCTCTGACAACAGCCGGAATTCAGGTGGAGGAAAATACAGCCCAAATCCCAATGGGACCAGAGAAGATGGAATCACGGTTCTCCACAACGATCCCCGTTTCATCCAAAATCAGTTTGAAGGCACCCACTGATGTACCCTGGACGGAAACATGGATTCTCGATGCAGCGACGATATGGCAGTGCACCCTGTCCGGTTTGACGGTAGTGCATCATCAAGATACCGAACGAAGTTGGCAACCAAAATGGCGCCCATGGCCGGGAGAAAAGGCAACCATCCATGTGACACGTCCCAATCCGGTTCCGGGAAAAACCATTACCATCGACAGTGCAAGTCTGGCCCTGACGCCGGGAAAACGAATCACCCGTGGAGACCTGGAGTTGCATATTCGATCCAGCAAAGGAGGAGAACACCAAATTGAATTGCCGAATCAGATAAATTTACAAGAAGTCTCCACAAACGGGAACAAGCTTCCGATTCGTCAGGATAAGGGACTGGTGACGATCCCACTGACACCCGGCAATCAGGTCGTAAAAATCAGGTGGCACCAACTGACGGATACCATAAACCTGATCAGGGCACCTGATGTCAATGTGGGTGATTCAGCCGTCAACGCTGCTGTCAGCATTCACATGCCCGATCATCGATGGATCCTTTTCACCGGCGGGCCCCGGTTCGGACCTGCTGTCCTTTTCTGGAGCTATGGAATCGTTGTGGTGTTCGTGGCATTCGGT
>DAOWNV010000133.1 GCA_030642405.1 Desulfosarcina sp. | reverse complement strand
TCTTCCCGGAACACCAAAAAAGAGACGGCAAGGGAAATTGCACGGGAAGAAAGATCGAAAAGCCCAATGACCGGCAAAAGGAATGCCGGTTTGCGATACCCTTTGGACAGCCGAAGAATACCGTCGCAGATCACCCCCGCGAAAAGGATGCCCGGCGTAGTCATCAGCCTGCTACCGGTAAGCAGGACGGAGATTACGGCACTGATCAGCACAAACAGGCTGAGCACGCCGAACTTGGGAACCTTGTATAAAAGAACCACCAGCAGGGCGGTGGCCACGACGTTTTTCAAAACCAGGGATACTGGGTTCATGCCGCCGCCGGCCAGGGCTATAAGAAGGCTGGAGATCTTTATCAGGGCGGCAAATACACCGATGACAACAAGCTCTCTGGCAAGCCAGTAACGCGGTGTTACCGGTTCTACATATCCGTTCGCCGGGGCAGGGGAAGTAAAAACAACATCCGTAACGCCGGATTGCCTGGTTTCCATGGCTCCATCGGCCATCGTTAACCTCCATTCACCGGATGGTTCACATTAAAATAATCGATCATTGCCTGGGTCAGGTTGACCTGCCAGAACTGCCCGGCCAGGGTCAGGGTAACCCAGCCGCCATCGGTTTCGATCAATCCCACCCGCTCCCATTGTTCCAGTACCGGACGGTAAAACTCCTCCAGGTTCAGGCCCAGGCGTTGGCCGATCTGCCTTAAATCAAGCCTTCCGACTTCAAGGCCGCCGGTAAGCGCGCCAACCAGGGCATCGTTTTCCAGAGGGTGGACGATGGCCATCACCGGTTTGGTTCGTCCCACGGTTTTAAGGTAACGGTTGAGTTTGTTTTCTAAAAAAAAGAAATGGCCGTCGAGATTGCCGCCGGCACAGGCGCCGAAGGCCAGGGCGTTGGAACGTTTTTTAAACAGCAGGTTGTAAAGGTTGCGCTCACGTGTGGAACGCCCCCAGTGGCTGATGGACAGGCGTCGATACCGGGCGCGAATCATGGTTTCAACCCCTTTGGCAAAATAGTGCGACTGTTGGGAAATATCGGGAGGGGTCTGCATGGTTCCCTTGTTTGCGGCCTTTTCAAGGGCGCTGTTTTTAAACACATTGAGTTGATAAAGATCCACGCCGTCCAGCCCCAGACCCAACAGGGTATTCAGGTCGCTTTCCCAGATCGCCATGGATTGCCCGGGTAATCCGTAAATCAGATCGATAACGATGGCGGCCTGGTCCAGGCGAACCAATGTCTGCATTGACCGCAGGATGGTCGCTTTATCGGCCACCCTGCCCAGGCTCCGGCGGATATCGGTGTTAAAGGTTTGAACCCCAATGGAAAAACGGTTGGCGCCACCGCTGATGCATGCTTTCATCTTTTCTTCGCTGAAATTGTGTATTCGCCCCTCCACGGTGATTTCGCAATCGTTGGCCAGGGGCAGGCATTGGCCGATGCATACCAGCAACCGCTCCAAATCTTCTGCTTCCAGCGCCGTGGGTGTTCCACCGCCCAGATAGACCGCATGAATCGGGCTGCTGTTGACCACCGGAAGATCTTTATCCCTTTGAATTTCTCCCACCAGGGCATCCACATAAGTCTTGCTCGAGTCCCGGGTTAAGGGATTGCTGTAGAAGCCGCAAAACAGACAGTGGGTTTCGCAAAATGGAATATGGAAATAGGCCGCCGTTTTGCCGGAGCGTTCTTTTTGAACAAGGGTTTTCCACAACGCGCCAATGCTTTCCTTCTCCACGAATGTGCCTCCCAGACCAGGGTGCACGGCCACCTTCTTGTTGAATGCAAGGGGCAGCGGGTCCACGCCCTCGTTTGCGAATACCGGACGGTCCTTTACGCCGGAATGAAAATGCTTATACAGATTCAGCTTTCCCTGGGTTTTATTATTCATGAGACAGGCTTCTCAAAGCGCGAGGCGCAGACGATTAATGTTTTCATTCAATCTTCTCCTTTTTCAGCTTGTTTCCTGTTTTGATAAATCCGAACAATATTGTGGTTGTAAGGGCCACCCCATAAAATATGCCCATCATTTGAATACCGGTGGCGTTCAGATAAGATCCGATACTGTAGACCAGTCCGGCTGCGATCAGGCCCAGAACAGTTGGGAAAATGATCGAAAAGAGCATCCATTTGTAGGATTGGGTTTGGACCTTGACCATAATGGCAGTGGCCAGGCAGGGCGGATAGAGCGCGAAAAACAGCAGCAGGGCCAGGGCGTTGAGTGATGAAAAGCCTGTTGAGCGCCCTTCATTGTCCATGCGTTGTTCCAGGGTCAGGTTGGCATCGGCGCCTTCTCGAAAAAGGACCCCGAGAGTGGCGACACTGCTCTCCCGAGCCGCAAAAGAACTGAGCAGGGCCACATTTATTTTCCAGTCAAATCCGGCAAACCGGCTCACCGGTTCAAGGATTTTACCGGTCATCCCCAGAAAACTGTTGACGATGCGCGCCTCTTTTATTTCGCGTCGTAATCGCTTTCTTTTTGAGTGCAATTTTTTCAACGCCCGGCTGATTTTCCTGGCAGTTTCATCCTTTTCCGGCTTGAGTATTGAAAAGAACAGCTCGTTACGGGATTGGAACTTTCTATCTACATCCCTTTTTCCCTTCCCTCCTCCGGAGGCAAACAAGGCACGCTTGTAATCGTCGTAATCGTTTAATAAGTCCAATAGTTGGGAGTCTGTGAATCTGCCCAGGTGAGGATCGGCGGTTTCGATCATTTTACAAAAGGTATCTGTGGCCTGCTGCATTTGTTGTTGATAGCCGGCCATTTGCTGCTTGTTTATACCCGGCCATTGAAGCAGGACAAAAATGATCACCGCCACGACCACGACGATGGTACCGACCTTTTTAACATAGAGCCAGACCCGTTCCAGTGCCCGGGTAAGAACTGCGCCGACTGTCGGAAGGTGATAGGCGGGCAGGGCCATGACAAAAGGGGTCGTGGTCATTTGGCGAATTACGGTAGTCGTCAACAGCTTGGCGGCAAAAAGAGCAACAATGATGGTGATGGTGGAGATAAAAAGCATGGCCCATGATTTGTAATTCGCAAAGTAAATGTTAACGATCAGCGTATATAGTGGAATTTTGGCCATGCAGTTCATGAACGGCACCGTCAGGATTGTAGCCATTCGTGCCCGTTCATCGGGGATGGCTCTGGCGGCCATGACGCCGGGCACGGCACATCCGCCGGCAAAGACACCGCCCAGGATGAAAGGAAGGGTGGACTGACCATGCAAACCATAGTTATAGAACAGCTTGTCCATGATAAAGGCGATGCGCGCCATGTAGCCACTGTCTTCCAGGATGGCGATTAACCCGAAAAGTATAAAAAAGATGGGAATATAATTTAGAAGGGTCAGGGTGCTGTCGATAATCCAGAGACTCAGGGCTCGCAAATAAGGGTCTAAGAGCAGTCCGGCATCCGGGAGCAGGCCTGCGACCATGTTTCGCAGGGTTGCCAGCAGCGGCCAGGTATACTGCGTCAGCTGGTAGCCGCGAACAATGGACAGGTCGTAGATTAAATAGACGGTGGCCAGCAGAAACAAAGGTGCTAACAATCGATTGAGTACCACCCGGTCGATTTTTTCCGTGAGGGTCGGTCGATCCGCTCTCGTTTTCGTGACGCATTCCCGGGTAATTCGGGCGGCCGTTTTTTCACGGCAACTGGCCAGGTAATCCGATATGTTAAGGCTTTGATCCGTCTCGAAGGCGGTTTTTGCAGACATCAATTCAGATAATAGCAGATGGCCGTTTTTTGAAAGTTCGCAAATACGCTTTTCAATCTGGTCATCTTCTTCCATAAGTCGAACAGCCATCCAGCGAACGGGATAACCGGTGGTAATTTCCGGATGTCGGGAGAGTTCTTGTTCCACCCTCGCCAACAGGGGTTCGGCTTTTTCGTACACCATTTGAAACTGTTGATGCTCAAGTTCGCCGGTGGTCGTTTGCCAAATGGCTTTTTTAAGCGCGTTTTTGCCTTGGCGTTTGCGGCCGATTGTGGGGATGACCCGGATACCGAGACGATCTTCCAGACGGTTCACATCGATGGATAGTCCCCGGCGATGGGCGACATCGATCATATTCAAGGCCATTATCATGGGAAATCCGGCTTCCAATAGCTGGAGGGTCAACAGCAGGCTTCGCTTCAAGCCGGCGGCATCGACCACATTGACCACGACATCCGGGTGGCTGGTGAAAATGAAATCCCGCGCCACGCGTTCTTCGAGGGAAAACGAAGTCAGACTGTAGGTTCCGGGCAGATCGACCACATCGATGCGAATTTGATGGTGACGATACGACCCGCTTTTTTTATCAACGGTTACACCGGGATAGTTGGCAATATGCTGGCTGGCGCCGGTCAGCGTATTGAACAGGGTCGATTTGCCTCCGTTTTGCTGTCCGGCCAGAACTACCAGTGGTCGCTTTCTGGAGGTCCGGCCGGTACGGGCACTTTCCGGTGAACGGCCGGCGCTATGGGAAAAGGCGGGTTCGCTTTTCATGATACCGAGTCATCAAAAAGTGTTTCCACCTCAATTAAAGCGGCTTCTCGTCTTCTCAGCGCAATCTGATCATTTTCCAGTTTTAACAAAAGGGGATCGTTTAAGGGGGCTGCGCAAACTACAACGACCGTTGTTTCGGGGACCAATCCCAGATCCAGCAGTCGCCGGCGAATGGCGCCGGAACTATGGTGGTGCCGGATGCGCCCGCAACATCCAGGTTTCAGGTCATTGAGCCGGCAAAATTTCCGATGATGGCTGGGCCGCATATGCGACTGCTTACGGGCGTTTTTCATCGGTTTTCTCTGCTTGAAAAAACTTATCTGCATCTAGTTTTCCTCCGAATATTCTGGTTTTTCAAGGGGAATGAGTGATGTTATTTTTTTCCCTCTGAATCCTTTGTGTGGTAAATAGGGTGCATTTAAGCGAACAAAAAACTTTCGGTAGAGCCAATCGTAGCTCCCCGACAGAACATTAAACAGCAGTACCAGGCCGCCCACGGGAACAATCAGCCAGGTATATGACCCCAGCCAGTCCCGGAAAATACGGCCATTGTGAACTTCGAACAGGAAATGCCATAACGACATTCGGCTCTTGTCGGCAATCTTGTCCGGCATGATAAGGGTGGACTTACCCTGATGAGCGGATTTGAGTCCATGGCGATAATCCGCCCAATACAAAAGCTCTCCATTTTGCACCACCGCGCCGACCGCCATATCAGCCCCCGGCCTTCCCCGGCCTCGGCGGCTGATTGGATTTCCACGTATATCCGTGGCCGGTACGTTGTTGGTATTCCAGACATAAAGACCGCTGAAAGAGCCGATCAGGAGCCGTTGTCGGGACAGGTTTTCCAGAACATTAACCCCCATGCCGTGCACGGGAACATCAAGTGAAGCCGGTTTGAATGGTTGCTCAAAATCGGCTGGTCCCCGGAAAAAACCGTCTCGGGTAGCCAAAAGCAGGCTGTCGTCCTCGTGAGAATAGACGGCCCGGGTGATTTTGGTCTGCCACTGCCCGACAGTGCGGGAATCGTTGAGTAAAGCTGCCGGGACCGAATAGCGGATAATCGCAATCAACAGCGGCGGCCGAACAAATATGCCGGTCAAGGCGATAATTCCCAGGAAAAAAGCCACATAAATGCCGAATTTGAGATGGTATTTGTGGAAGAATTTAAAGAAACGGGGTTTGGCGCGTCGTTTTTTAAACCGCTTTTTACGCCAGGGGATATACCAGATGTAGGCAGCTGAAATGGTAAGAAAAACCAGGGCTAATCCAATGATATCAACAAACAGCTTACCGGGTAATCCAAATATTGAGCCATCGTGGAGTTTGAGCAGAAACCGGAACAGCGGTATCCGGGGATTCGGTATAATCCCGGATTTGAGGGGCATGCGCCGCAGGACGGGATCTCCTTTCAGCCGGTTAAGGCCATAACAGGCAAATGGGGTGAACACCAGGATCTGATCGTCGGTTCGGACCAGATCGACAACTTCCACGGTCCTCAAAATACCGTCATCGATTTTTTGCCACCACTTCCTATTGAAATCGTAGCGGTATAGCCCGATACGGGTACCGGCGTAAAGATGCGGCGGCCCGCCGGACTCGTCAAGCAGTAAACAACGGGCGTCCATATCATAAGAAGATGGAGGAAATCCGTTTGTAAGGGGCATAAAAGATCTGCCGCCATCCCGGCTTTCCCATACCCCGGTTTTTCCGCCTACATACAACCGACTGCGTTCTTTTTCGGAGTAAACTGCCTCCCGGAAAGACATTCGGTTCCAGTCGGAATAGACGTAACTCTCCGGCACCCACGCCATGGGAATCGAAAGACGGCTGATCAGGGACGGATGGTTGAGCATAATCCCGCTGAGTCCCATCAACAGGAAATAGGCCAGGCAAATCAGGCCCACATATTTGTGGATGGCTTTTGAAATACGAAAGACCGCGCGATACTTACCGGCCATATTTTGTTTCCTACTCCGAAATATTGCTGCTTTTTTCCTTAACCACGTGGCCCGGGCCGGCATCGAAGATGACTGTAAAGGTGCCTGGGGGCTTCTCGAAGGTGTACTCACTGTCTTCATCCATACTGCCCTCCATCAGGATTTTTTCCTGCCCGTCGACAATCCGCATGACCACCCCGGTGGCTGCGGAACCGTCTGAAAAACCCCCGTTGCAGGTGATGGTCCCGTCGCCGTTGTCAAAACAGGCCATCAAGGGCGTATGGGCGGATGAGAGGGTGACGAGATAAAAAATCAGAAATACGGCCCATGAAACGATTCGTAATTTTTTCATATATGTATCTCCGCCGCTTTACAACTTGGTGACCATCCGGCAACTACGGGATAGACGATGGGTAACCACGGAAAAATCCATGGGCAACCACAAGGGGTTGCCCCTACGGCACCTCAAAGGAAATCGTTGCTGAATACTTCTCTTCGATGCATTTATCCCTCAACTCCTCTTTGGCCGGTTTGCGAACGACGGCCTTAACAATCCAGTGTCCGGGCTTGAGGAGACGGATTTTGGTGATTCCCCGAGAATTGGTTTTGTTGGTGAAGGCATACTCCTCGGTGGGAGAAAATCCGGCATAGGTGGCAAAGACATTGCAGAAACTTGCCGGATGTCCCTTATGCAAAATTTTCAATTCCAGTGTGTCACCTGCTTTTTTAAGGTAGGGATTCTCCATGGGGACGATCTCGATCCCGTGGCCCACCGGGGTGGCATAGGCATTGTCTGGTGTTTGACCCACATTGATCAGGGCCTTGGTGTAATTTTCGTAGTAAAGACTTAAAATGACCTTCTCCAGCCCCTCTTTGGTCCCTAACTTGTGCTGCATGCGGCCGTTTTTTATATACATCGTGTAAAAGCCGGCGGCTGTGGCGGCGGCAACGACATGGGCCCCCTCTTTTTTAATGATCAGCGGTGTCGCCAGAAACCCGCCTTCACCCGGTTCCAAATCCTGGATTTTGCCATCAGGCTTGATCAATTTGAATTCACCCAGTTTCTTCTTATCCAAAAAGTCATGCCCCGGGAACTTAGGCCCGAATCCGAAGTAGATTTTGGTATGGGCACCGGTTCGTTTGCTGAGTTCGGGA
>DAOWNV010000237.1 GCA_030642405.1 Desulfosarcina sp. | reverse complement strand
TGGATAGACCAGCACACGCCAGAACCAGAGATCCTTGGCTGTCAAAGCTCACAGCGTGGATCGTAAATCCTTTGAAAAGAGGTGAATTGGATGTTGAAAAAAAATGAAGGTGTTGACATTGTTAAAGAACTGGGCGGAATCACAAACGTCGAACAGGCCAAGGCCCTGTTTGAAAAACGACTGGATGCAAAACATCTATCGCGCATAAGAACGCTGAACCATCCTAAGATTCTGATAAAAATCGCCAATGCCATTTCCATGTGCAATCCGGACCGCATCTTTATAAATACCGGCTCGGAAGAGGATCGCCAGTTTATCCGCCAAATGGCCTTGAATAAAGGCGAAGAGGCAGTTCTGGCCATGAAAGGCCATACTATCCATTTCGATCTCAAAGAAGAGCAAGGCCGCATCATCGATCGAACCTATTATATCGCCAATCCCAATGAAAAAATCAGTAGTCTTGCCAATAAGATCTTAAGGGATAAAGCACTGATTGATATCCGGGATAAAATGTCCGATATCATGAGCGGGGTCACCATGGTAGTCGGACTATATATCCGTGGTCCTGTGGGTGCAGCAGCTTCCAATCCGGCCCTTGAGATCACAAGTTCAGCCTACGTCAGCCACAGTGCGGAGATCCTCTATCGAAACGCTTTCAACGATTTCGAGAAGGAAGTAACCCGGTTAGGGCATTTTTATACAAACATTCACAGCGAAGGGCTCAACCGATCCGCCGATCTGCCCAACGCAAGGGTCTTCATGGATCGAAGCCACCGGACAACGTACTCCTTTAACTGCACCTATGCAGGTAACACCCTTTTGCTGAAAAAAGGCAATCATCGCTTTTCGGTAGATAAAGCGGTTTACGAAGGAAACGGCAAAGAGTTGGCGGAACATATGTTCATAACAGGCATCGAGGGTCCTGAAAGCCGTGTGACCTGGGTGGTTGGGGCAGCACCGTCCGGATGCGGGAAAACCACCACCGCTATGGCAGGCAACTATTTTGTCGGCGACGATCTTGCCCAGATGTGGATCGATGATGATGGCGCTGTCCGATCCATCAATCCGGAATGTGGAATCTTCGGAATCGTAGAAGATGTGAATTGGGAAGGGGATCCGATGCTCATGGACCTCTTGAGGAATCCAGGCTCAGAGGTCATATGGTCCAATGTTCTCATCGATGAAAACGGTGTTCCCCACTGGGCTGGGAACGTCGAGGCCCAACCTACACGGGGGCGAAACTTTCAAGGCCCATGGAAAAAAGGTTTGAAAACCGATGGAGACAATGAGATTCCCATCTCCCATCCCAATGCACGATGTACGATTTCCTCATCGGCCCTGAGCAACTACTCGGAACAAGCCGAGGTTCCTGAAGGGGTTGAAACCAGGGTGATTACCTACAGCGGTCGGGACAGCGATACTATGCCACCGGTTTGGGTGGCAAAAAATGCTGAACATGGTGTGGTCATTGGCGCCTGCATCGTTTCTGCGGCCACGGCCACCGAAGTGGGCGCATCCGGTGTAAAACGGGCTCCGTGGGCCAACGCTCCATTTATCCCCGGTGCATTGGGCGACTACATGAAAGCCCAGTTTGATTTTTTCGGGAACGCAGCCATTTCAGAAGATAAACAGCCGATTTTGGCCGGACTCAACTATTTTCTCACCCATAAAGCCCGCGGCGGAACAGGTCAGCAGTTGTTGGGAGAGAAAAAAGATGTCAAGGTGTGGCTCGGCTGGCTGGGACGACGTTCCAATCAGGATGTTGAAGCCATCGAAACACCCATTGGTTTTATACCCCACTATGAGGATCTGAGGATTCTTTTCAAGGAGTTGATCGATAAAACCTATACCAAGGATCTTTACAGGCAGCAGTTTTCCTTGTACGTGGACAACATCCTTGCCAGAAACGCTCTTCAAACAGCCGCCTACGGAAAAGAAGAGGGCATACCAAAGCAGCTGTTCGACGTCCTTTTCGAACAAAAGGAAGGGTTAACTGCCTTGAAGGCAAATTTCGGTCCCATCGTGACCCCGGAACAGTTGTCAAAAGGTTGAAGAACAATGAACGTCCAACATCCAATGTTCAACATCGAACTCTGAATAAAGAGACTATGCGCGTTTCACAATAATTATCAGCCACTGAACGACGATTGGACAGGGCGGTAGAAACGTTATCTGCCGCCCTGTTTGTTTATTGTTAAAGCCATCTAAAATAATGAGACCTCAACCCTTGTTCTCTATCCTATTTAACCGCCGCATGCTGGTGGCGCTTGTGATGGGTTTTTCCTGTGGTCTGCCTTTGCTGCTAACGATGTCCGTCCTCCAGGCATGGATGATGGAGGAGGGTGTGGATCTGACCACTATCGGCCTCATGGCACTGGTCGGGCTTCCCTATACGTTGAAGTTTCTCTGGTCTCCTCTCTTCGACCGGTATACTCTCCCGTTTTTTGGGCGAAGACGGGGGTGGCTGCTAATCTCCCAATTAGCACTTATGGCCTCCTTGATCTGGCTGGGAAACAACAATCCGGTGAGCCATCCTGAACTCCTTGCGTTTGCCGCATTGGTGGTAACCTTTTTCAGTGCATCCCAGGATATCGTCGTAGATGCTTATCGACGAGAGGACTTGTCGGACAGGGAGTTGGGCCTGGGATCTTCACTGTACATCAACGGCTATCGGACCGGTATGCTCCTGGCTTCCGGCGGTGGTTTGATTCTATCTGACCATATGCCTTTTGCCATGGTCTACCTGATCATGGCTCTGTGCCTGCTGCCCGGGGTTATCACCACCGTTGTAACACCCGAACCCGAAGTAAAAGCCATTCCGGCTACGCTGAAAATCGCCGTAATCGAGCCGCTGTTGGAATATTTCCAACGACCGAATGCCCTCTGGGTATTGGTGTTTATCCTGATGTACAAAATCGGTGATACCATGGCCGCAGCCATGACAATACCCTTTTACCTGGATATAGGGTTTACCAAAACCCAAATCGGCACCGTAGTTAAACTGTTCGGATTCTGGGCAACAGTGGGCGGAACCATTTTCGGTGGGATCGTCATGATTCGCCTTGGAATTATCCGCAGTCTTTTGATTTTCGGTATTCTCCAGGCACTTTCCACGGCAGGGTTCGCATTACTTGCGATAGCCGGCCCGAACTTGACGGCACTCTCTGCCGTCATCGCCTTTGAGAACCTTAGCGGCGGGATGGGAACATCGGCATACGCGGCCTATATGGCCAGTATTACGGACAAACGATTCACAGCAACCCAATATGCGTTGCTTACCAGCCTAATGGGTATCCCCCGGGTAGTGGCATCTGCCCCAACAGGCTACCTGGCAACACAAATGGGATGGAAAAGCTTTTTCATTTTTTGCACGCTGATCGCCATTCCCGGCCTGCTTCTTATTTTTCGCTTGGGAGGAAAACATCATGACCAAAGCTCAAACACCTACATTTAGCCCTGCTGAACGGATTCGTCAACTGACCGAAACAAGGAATAAAATCCTCTCCGGCCCTACGGAAAACGCGATGGCCGCTATCCTCGACCATTCCCAACCGGCAGCACTGGTTCATTCTTTTCCCGAGGAAGATTTGCATTTTCTGATCCACGACATCGGACTGGATGATACCTTGCCATTGATCGCCCTGGCCTCCAATCGCCAGTGGGAGTATTTTTTAGACATGGAGACCTGGCACAGGGACCAGTTGAACTTCGGCAAAACAACCATATGGCTGCAAAGGCTTCTTCAGGCGGACCCTGATCGGCTGGTCCGTTGGTGTTTCGATGAAAAGCTTGAATATCTGGAGTTCTATCTATTTAAAAACATCGAATTGCGGGTCAGGGAATCCGACCAGTCACCTTCAGATTTTGGAGACGATTTTTTTACGGATGATGACACCTTTTACATCCGTTTGGTGGATTATCCTGTAACAACACCGGATGAAAAAGCGGTAAAAAGCCATCGCGATGAAATGATGCTCAAGCTTCTTCAACATCTGTCCCGATTTGATCATCCTCGTTACCAGGGCCTGCTGATGGAGGCTATTCACGTACTTCCCGGTGAAGCTGAGGAGGAGCTGTTCAGGATGCGCAACGTCCGCCTCGGCGAAAAGGGTTTTTTGCCTTTTGACGAAGCCATCGGTGTGTACCAGCCATTGCAGCCTGACGATCTTGCCGTAAAGGGGAAAAAAGCCATCCACCCACCGTCACGGGGAGATGGGCACTACCCTGTTCCCCAGTTCACCTCGGCATTTTTTGACCAAGACAACATCTTTGTTCGTGCACTGAAAGGGGTAATGGAGTTACATGTGCTTCAACAGCTTCAAACTGAATTGGCCGGTCTCTGCAACCAAGTCATCTCCGCCGACCAGGTCATAATTCAGGGCCGCAAGCAGCTCCATACGGTGGTTTCCAAGGTCAGCAGCTACCTTAGCATAGGGATCGAACGGCTCACCCTGGAAAATACCGGCAACCAAGAAATAGCGCCATCGAAACTGCTGCATACCTATTTGCTTGCAGATCTTTTCCGGATTGGTTTTGGAGAGGCCCTTCAGCTTAAATGGAAAACCTCACGATGG
>DAOWNV010000035.1 GCA_030642405.1 Desulfosarcina sp. | reverse complement strand
CCAACACTCATGTTCCAACTGAAACCAAGTTCTTTGGTAAAGCTTTCTTCCACCTCGACCACCCTGGCCTCAATGATGACCTGGGCAGTGACTTTATCGATCTGTTTTGTGATTGCTCTCGCCTGCCTCACTTTCTCAGCCGTATCCGTAATGATTATCTGGTTGTTTTTTCCGTCAACGGTGGCACTCCCTCTGCCTTTCGTGATAATTTTTTCAATGTGGGGAAGGATCTCGGTTGTTGCATCGGAGTAGCTGATCGGCAGATAGTGGGTTTCGAGCGGTTCCAATGCTTTGAGCTGCTCTCTTTCTTTTTGAAATGCAGCGATTTGTGCTTTTCTCAAGTCGTTTTCTTTTTTAAGGGTGGACAATGTGGCGATCCTGAAAATGTCACCCTCGGCAACCAGACCCAGCTGATTCATTCGCAGCACCAGGTCCAGAATCTGATCCCAAGGTACGGGGTTTTCAAGTGTAAGCGTGACTTTCCCACTTACATCGTTATCTATAGCAAAATTTTTCCCACTTACTTCCCGCAGAATTCGAAATACGTTTTTAATATCCGTCTTGTAGAAATCAAGAGCAATTTTTTCACCTGAGAACTTTTTTCCGGGTTTCTGAATAACCAGCGCCTGGTTGGTATCAAATTCGGTTTCGGGTGATACCGCGTGAAGTGGAACACCTGTTGCCGAGGTGGTCTGTTTTTCAGTTTGTTCATTGTCGATAGTTCCCCTTTCCGTCGCAACTGCATACGAAGGGATTTCGACAGGCCCTATGGTTTCAACCAGAGCTTTTTTCCAGGCAGGAAGATTGGCTTCGTCGACAGGTACCGGCGGAATGGTGGACGCTTCAAAGTGTACCAACAGTAAGCCATCTACCTGCTCCAGATAGTAACCAACAGGTTCCCGCAGCTCAATGGAAAACAGAGAGTAATTATGCATAGACGGCAACTGAACAGGCATGATTCGATTCACCGCGCTTTCAAAACGGGTAGTAATCAACGGTCGTTGCCTGAATTCTGCGATATTGGCGTTCATTAAGCGCAGTTCAAGAAGTGTTCCGGTTGTCTTTTTAAGGCTGTATTCCACCTGGGTTGTCGTCTCGATGGATAGGGTAGATCGACCATTTGCTTCACCAAGAAAATCAATTCGATTTACCCATACCGGTTTTTTGTCCTCAATTTGATAACCAGTTCCTTGAAATGTTCCGGACGGTTTAGACAAAGAGGTCGTTTCAACCGGTGCAACCGCGGCAGTTGTCGTTTCAACCGGTGCAGCCTCGGCAGTTGTCGTTTCCGAAGGTGTTGTCGTTTCGTTGTCAGCGTCTTTGGGCTTGGAAAGGGATTTTGTGAAAAGAACGGTAAGCGTATTGCCTTCCTGAACCACATTATAAGGCGCATCCTTAGCCATGAGGATTTCTACGCGAGATGTATCGTTCTTGGACTCGATTTGGCTTGCATTTACAGATCTAACGGGAGCATCAAGAGATTGAACTGTTTCTTCTGGAACGTTTAAACGTGTATTTGGAAAATAGAGAACTACACCGAGCGGCTGGGGTTGTTTGACGGAAGTGTAAGTCAACGGTTGGGTGCCGGTGATCTCAACCTTGACACTATCTGCGTCTTGAGACAGTCCAATAGACGTAATTTCAACGAACGGGGACGGCTCGGCATCCGCCAAACCTGCTTTTTCCCGGTCGGTTGTCTGAGTTGCGCATCCGGTAAGGATGAAAGCAACTATCAAGCCTAAACAAAAAACACATGTCAATTTCCTAAAACGTTTAATTCTGAAGTTCCACATATCACTCTCCAGCTGGTTTCTGAAGTTTAATTTCTGTATTTTGGAGGACTCGCTTGCCCATGAGGTTTTCTACTTCCTCTTCGATAACAATATGATTAGCGCTGATTTGGGTTACGATTCCGGAATTCAAGCCTATATAAGTTCCCGTTTTTATAATAAACCCTTTACCGCTGCTATCCTCTACAAGGCCTTTGTTACCTGATGGAGCACGGATCGTCGCCACTAATTCAAGCTGGTCAAGGCCAATTTTTTCGAGCGGTGTTTTGGGTATACGTCTCTTTTTTGGGACACTTGTCCCACTATTGTCGACTGCGGTTACTTGTTTCTCCACTTTAAACAAAGGGATAAAGGGATTGATCCGTTTTTTTGGATCATAAATCCTTTTTGGAGGCATCGCTTTTTCAGCGACAACACCCTTCGAATCAGCTGTTTGTACTGAAACATCCTTTTGTGTCTCAAGAGCGTTCTGCTTTTCCTGATGCATAACCTTCGAAGTGGAAATTTTCTTGCTGACGATTGGCGCTTTCAGTGCATCTTTTTTGTCACCGCAGTTCCAGAGAAAGCAGGAGATCAGCAGAAACAAAAGGACAATGCTACCACAATATTGTTTTGTATGTGCTCCCATGATTTATCGCTTCTTCTTCCTCTTGTTTTTAGACTTCTTAGACTTTTTCTCTTTGGATTCCTCAATAAATTTATAGGTGACTGCTGTGCATGTCGTTGTCAGTTTGCCACCCTTTTTATCCGGAAACATCTTGATATCTTTGATATTTACAATCCGGTTCAATTCAGCTACACTTTCAAAAAAGGTTGCTACACCATGATAGTCTCCCGTTACCTTGATAGCTACTGGAATTTCAGCGTAGAATTCCTTTTCAATCTCCGGCTTGGGTTGAAACAGGATGAAATTCAGATTAGAATTTTTTCCTGCTTTTGATATTCCCGTCAGCAGCGGTGGGATCTCTTCCTTTTCAGGTAATGCACGCATGACAATTTTAAATTGCTTTTCGGCAGCCTGCATCTTCTTTCGGTAGGCGTTGAGCTGGCGTGCATTCTTTTTGGCGAGTTCCAGCTTCTTTTCTACTTTAGCAAGATCGTTTCTCAGTTTATCGATACTCTTGAATTTTGGAAGATAGGAAAAATAAATGAATGCACCGACAACCAAGATCAACACACCCACCCAAATTGCAATCCGTTGGATTTTCGAAAGCTGTTCAAGCTTTTCATAAATCGGATTCACTTTTTCAATCGAAACCGCGTTGCCCTTTTTCATTTCCTCAATACCACCTATTCAGGTTTTTCGTTAGGGGTCGCTTTCTTGCATTCAATATTGAACTTTTTCAGTTCAAGCCCCTTGACGGAAGTGTCATGGTTGATTGAAACCAACTTGACATCGGCATAGTTTTTTGATGATTCAATCCTGGTCATATACTCGGCGACCGTTGGATTATCCAAGGCTATACCGACCATTTTAATATTACCGGATTTTTCTTCCAGCTGGGTGAGCCACATGCGATCATCAACCATAAGTTTGGACATGTCATCCAGCAACTCAACTGGAGCCTTTCTGATCAAATCCAAAGATTCAATCACCGCGACTTTTTTATTGAGAATATCGAGTTTCTTTTTAATTTCCGCTATCTCTTTGTTGATTTTGTTGTATTTCTCGACCTGTTTCTTGGTGTCCGCAATCTCCTGGTTCAGTGCTTCAATTTTTCCGGATAAAACAAAGCTAAACCAACCGGCAATGATGACCACCAAGACAAGTGACAACAAAAATATGGAAACTTGTCGCCTAATATTCTCTTTTTTTCGTGCGGCTCGAAATGGGAGTAAATTAATGCGTATCATTTATCATCAACTTTTCTCGTTGCCAGCCCCATACTAATAGAAGCCTGGGGGGCAATTCGTTTAAGGAATTCCACGTCAAACCTATTGGTGTCGACATACAGTCCTTCAAAAGGGTTGATCGTAGCAACTTCAGCAGAGGTTTCTACAGACAATAACTGCTTAAACTCTTTGATATTACCACCGCCACCACTTAGAATAATCTTTTGGATCTGGTCGTCGGGATAAGTTGAGTAAAAGAAATCCAATGCCCTCCTGATCTCCGTACACCAGTCAGAGACAACCGAGGAAATAATATCAGAAAGGTCCCCGGAAGTAATTTTATCTGTCTGGTTTCCATATTTTATCTGCTCTGCTTCTTCGGTGGAACAATCAACCAATGAAACAATTTTTTGGTTGATTTGGCCACACCCGAGCGAAACATCCCTCATGAAGACGGAATTTGTCCCCTTTAAAATGTTCAAGGACGTTTTACTAGCACCAATATCGATCAATGCTAAATTCTCATCTTCTACAGGAGAGCAAGTAATTTCATAAATATTTTGAAGGGCAAAAGCATCAACATCAATGATGCTCGGATTTAATCCGGCCATTTGGGCAAGATTAACATAATCATTCACCATTTCCTTTTTTGCTGCAACCAACAGGACATTCATCTGGTTTGGGTTGTTTTCGTTTTCTCCCAAAATTTGAAAATCCAAATTAACATCGGAAATATCAAACGGTATGTACTGCTCTGCTTCAAAACTTATGGTGTCTTGAAGCTGTTCTTCCGGCATTGTTTGAACATTGATTTTTTTAACAATTACTGAATAACCGCCTACGGAGATTGCAACATTAGTTCCTTTAAAATTATAATTTTTAAAAAGCTGGCGGATCGTGTCAGCTACCTGTTCCGCATCTTTAATCGCACCATCCTCTATCAAGCCGGGTGCTATTTCAGCGACACCAAAGCGTTCAAGACTGCTTCCCTTTGTTGTCTCGGATATTACCGCGGCTTTAATGGATTGAGATCCGATGTCAAGGCCGATTAGATGATCTTTTTTTCCAAAAATCATGGTTTGCTCTCTAATTCACCAAAAATTTTTTTACTATCAGAAAGGCTGTATCCCAGGGCCAACAATATTTTTCTTTTGGTCTCCAGCCGACAAGGTTTCCCCCCTTCAATTCGCGTAATCGTTATCGGGGAGACATTTGCTTCTCTGGCCAATTCCGATTTGCTCATCAGGAGGGACTCTCTTACCTGTTTTAGCGACTTTTTTACCGTCATAACCATCGTCTTATGCCACTTAATAAGTCAATTCGTCATTATTTGTTAAAATTCCAGGTCAGTTCACGCTTAATTCCACTATTTTAATTGTTACCACTTTTACGTAGAACTATATGACTTTTATCTATAATTATGCATAACAAACTAAATAATGGGCTCTGACTCCGACATTTTTCCTATTCCTATATTTGACATGAACCGCAGGTTTTTCTATATGGCTGTATGACCATCATTATTCGATGGATACATTTCAGTTCGGTAACGGTATGAAAAACTTTAACTTTATTTGATGTACGTAACCAAATATATTTTATCCTTTTGGCCATGGATCAACCTAACAATTTGGGTAACTACCTGTTATAAGAAGATTTGATTATTGAATCGGTAATAATCGGTAATTTATTCTGTTCGTTGTTTTTTGGTTTCAAAGCAAACTTGTAATTATTATCGAGAATATGAACAAACCGTCCAACATTGCCAAAATCAATGAACGAGCCAAACCATTTAGGCTGGTTAAATATTTCACGTTTACCAGTTTAATCGCCATATTTATTGGAACGATTATTCTCTCATCCCTTAATACACACTGGGTTCGCTCTATGCAGTACCAAAAAAGCGAAGACTATGCTTTCTTGCTCATCGAGAATCTAAATCACCAGGTCTTTTTACAATTCATCCTTCCGGTCGGATTAAAATATGGAAAAATAGAGCTGAGACATCATGAACAGTTCGAGAGGATGGACAGTGTCGTTCGAAGTACACTGCACAGCTTTAAGGTTGAAATGGTTAATATTTACAGTAAGAACGACCAGATTGCCTACAGCTTCTCAAAAGATTTAGTGGGTAAAGAGAACCTCGGAGGAACGTTTTACAAAAATGCATTGGAGGGGAATCCGTCATCAAAGCTGGTACAAAATGGCGCTTTCTGGGAAATCTTATTAGGTATCCCCAAAAAGATAAAAATTATCACATTTGCTCCTTTGCGTGCTGAAAAGCCCTTGTCTCCGATCTTAGGGCCGGTTTTGGGTGTCGTGGAAATAAGACAGGACATTTCCAGTGATTATAAAAGAATCTTTAAGTTCCAAATGTTGGCGATATCCACCATCAGCATTGTGATGGGGATTGTATTGCTTATCTTAATTTACGTTGTAAAACGAGGCGAGGGAATAATTGAAAAAAGGGCGGTCGAGCGAATTCGGCTAAAAGATCAGCTAACAAAGGCTAAACACCTGTCTTCTTTAGGAGAAATGGTTGCAGGTATCTCTCATGAGATTAGGAACCCGCTGGGTATTATCAGTAGTTCCGCTGAATTGCTGAAAAAGAAAATGGACCCGGAAAATGTTTTGAATGCCATTGCCGATATCATTGTGGCAGAGTCCCGCCGCTTAAATAATATCATTACTGATTTTTTAAATTTTGCACGCCCACAAAATCCTCATCGGATTCCATGCAGTATTGATGATGTCGTTACAAAAAATATCAATTTTCTTGATCCGCAAATAAAAGGAAATGGCTACGCGATCAGAACATTTTTCGATAGTGAAATTCCTACTATTTTAGCCGATGAGGCGCTTCTTTACCAGGCATTTCTCAATCTGCTGATTAATGCGATGCAGGCCATGCCGGGTGGTGGAGATATAGACGTTACCATTACATCAGCTAACGGTGCGTTGTGGGTGATTATCGAAGACGGTGGGGTTGGTGTCCCTTCCTCCGTTATTGACAAAATTTGGGACCCTTTTTTTACGACTAAAGAAAAGGGGACGGGATTAGGGCTTGGTATCGTGAAAAATATCATAGAAGCCCATGATGGATCGATTCAAATTGACAACCGAGGCCCTAAAGGAGTACGGGTTTCCATAAAATTCCCGTTCAGAGAGGATGACAAGTAATGGAAACCGTTTTAATCGTTGATGACGAGGCAAACTACACCCTGATACTTTCGGCTATTTTGGAAGATGAGGGTTTCGAGACGCTTACGGCTAATAGCGGACCGGATGCGCTTGAAATTCTTTCCGAATCAGACGTCGATTTGGTTTTGACCGATATGAAGATGCCGGTTATGGACGGTATCGATCTTTTAGAAAGGGTAAAAAAAGAAGATGCAGACCTTCCGGTAATTATGATGACCGCTCATGGCACCGTCGAAAAGGCGGTGGAGGCAATGCGGAAAGGGGCTTATAATTATATCTTAAAACCTTTCGACAACCAGCAACTCGTCCTTTATGTCAATAAAGCGGTTTCCATGTACCGGATTGTAAAAGAGAACCGCCTGCTTCGAGACACCGTTGAGAACCGATACAACTTCGGCAATATCATTGGAAAAAGCAAAGCAATGCAGGATGTATTTCATATTGTGCGCAAGGTCGCACCAGCAGCAGCCACGGTTCTCATTGAAGGCGCCAGTGGTACGGGCAAGGAGCTGGTGGCTAACGCCCTCCATTTTAACAGCCCCAGAAAAAACAAACCGTTTATTGCCGTCAATTGCTCTGCGTTAGCGTCGTCGTTACTGGAAAGCGAACTGTTCGGACACGAAAAAGGGGCGTTTACCGGTGCTAGTACCATGAAAAAAGGTCGGTTTGAAATCGCAGACGGAGGAACTCTCTTTTTAGATGAAATCGGGGAGCTCTCCCCTGGAGTTCAGGTAAAGCTGTTACGTGTTCTTCAGGAATGGATTATTGAGCGGGTGGGAGGCGTCAAACCGATTTCCGTCAATATTCGATTGGTGGTGGCAACCAATAAATCGTTGAGGGAAGAGGTCGCCAAGGGCAATTTTCGTGAAGATCTATTTTTTCGCCTTAATGTAGTACCCATCACACTGCCACCACTGCGTGAGCGATTGGAAGATATCCGCCCTCTGGTGAGACACTTTGTTGCAAAATACAGCAACGAACGCTATTCCGATGCACCGGTGACTGGAATCGACCGTGATGTGGAGCAGCTGCTTTATGAATACGACTGGCCTGGAAATGTCCGTGAATTGGAAAATGTAATTGAGCGAGCGGTTGTGATGAGTCCGGAAGAAACCATCCAGGTATCCGATCTCCCAAAAGATTTTATTGAAAGTGCACATAATACGCTGCATCTGGACGGAATTCCGGTGGAGGCCAAACTCTACGAAACCTTGGCGCTGGTGGAGAAGAATATGATCGTTCGGGCGCTGAAAAAAGCCAATTATATACAGGCCCACGCAGCCAACCTTTTAGGCATCGGAAAAAGCGGGTTGAATCAGAAAATAAAAAAATATGGTCTTTTAAATAAAAAAAAAGCAGGCTAAATGTTGATTTTTTCTTTCACCAGATCATTGTACATACTGTCCGGAAAATCGTCCAACAATTGCTTGTACATGGCAGAGCTTTTCTCCTTATCGCCAGTATCCCCGTAAAGCCAGGCCAAGTTGAAAAGAGCTCCTTTTTTCAGGGTCGATTCCTCTCCGGATACAATTTTGTCAAAAGCCTGAATGGCCTCTTGATTCTCCTTTTTCAACAGATACGCATATCCCAAACCGTTTAGGATGATATTTTTCAAAGCAGGCGAATGGAGATAGTCATCCAATGCACCCTTATACATGGCAATGGCAGTATCGGCGTCTTTCGCAGCAAAGCTGATATCCCCGTAAACGATACGGGCAGTCTTGGCAGACACCTTTGTATCATATTTATGGAAAATTTCTTCAAAATCATTCTTAACAAGCTGATACGCCTCCTCAGGATTGGTTTTCATAAGGGCGGCTGAATACTTGGCTATAGCCTTTTCAACTTTTTCAGAGGCCTTCAATTCGTTACGGTTGGCTATTTGACCAACCACGATAACGGCTAAAAAAAGCGCTACCACTATGCCGGAACCAATCAGGATCGATTTTAAATGGGATCTTCCAAATTGAATCATTTTCCCAGAAAAAGTGATGAATTGATCCGGTTTTTTCAATAATTGCTTACGGGTAACCGTTTTTTTTTTCATTATTCCTCCAGTTTCCTTTTGATTCGCTTCCATCCATCATCGGGGATGTTGGCGCCAATCACCTGGCATACTTCATACCCGCATGCCGATCCAAGAGAACCGCATTTTTCCATGGAATAGCCGGATACCAACCCATACAAAAAGCCTGAAGCCCAGAGATCTCCGGCACCGGTTGTATCAATGGCGGTACCCGATCCTTGAGCAGCAATCCGGTAAACCCGGTTGCCATATTGGATGAGGCTTCCTCCGGCACCCATTTTCAATGCAGCAATTTCCACATCTTCGGCCAATATGGTCAGTGCTTTTGTCTCATCCGTTTCACCTGTGTACGCTCGGGCCTCGTCCTCGTTAGCAAATAGAATATCCACATAGGGTGCTATAATTTCATCTAGTATGGCTTTTGATTGTTCTACGACGGTAAAGCTGGCCAGGTCTAGGGAAACCAATGCTCCAGCTTGCTTGGCAGCCTTTAAAGAGGTGAGCATCAAGTCTGGATTAAAGAGCAGATAACCTTCCATATGGGCGATGGCGCTGTCAGTGAAGCACTCGGATGTAATCTCCTGCGGTTGTGTATCCGCTGACGCACCCAAGTAAGTGAGCATGGTGCGTTGGGCGTCTGGGGTGATAACAGATAGTACCCGTCCCGTAGAAATGTGGGATGTCATTAAAATGGGCTCCACTTTTTGTTCAACCAGCGCCTTTTCATAAAACCGACCGCTTTCATCATCCCCCCGCTTTCCAACAAATCTAGCGAGGCCTCCCAACTGACCGACACCCACTGCCGTGTTGCATGCCGATCCACCCGGTACCTCAGTTGGGGGATTGGAAGATTCACTTAGAATCCGATTTAAATCCGCTGGTTCGACGTAGGTCATCCCCCCTTTTTCGAAACCGTTGCTATGGACAAAATCATCGCTTTCATAAACCAAAAGGTCCACAAGCGCAGAACCGAGTCCTACGATCCTTGTTTTGCCATCTTGAAATTCCATGCTGAGTCCTAACTCATTTTAAGAGAATTACCAAACCAAAGATTGATGAATCCAACCCTTATCTCCATCTTCGTGGACCACATGCACCCACTTTCCCCGCTCTTCAAGCACTCTGAAAGGAACACCTTTATCAACAGTAAATAAAATATCGTTTTCCGTGCCCGGTCCGGAGCGGATATTACACTTGTTGTTTTTCACGATCACAGCACGAATATCTACCAAAAGGGAGTTGTGGATCCACCCGCGGTCACCTTCGAAATCCTCGAATTGGTACCAATGGCCCTGTTTTTTTATTATCGTCAGTGGATGATATTTCTCCACCTGCCAGATGACCACGGAATTGGTGTTTGGTTCCGCACGAATATTGGCAATATGGGCTTTAACACTCAATCTTTGTGCTGATGCGTGGCCTGCTCCAACCATGACCAATAAAATGGTCAGAACAATGGGTAGGGTGGCTTTCAGCGGTTCGGGCATTGGGCTGACCTTCCAGGAAGTAATATGCTTCGTAGTCATCCAACTTGTGGAATCACGCCGGACCTGGAATGGTGTAGGTCGTGCATGATCCCGTGCTACAGGACCTGGTTTGAGCACTGGCCCCTGGATCGGCCTGTCTGCTGTGGCTGCCGCCAGTGACCGTGTGATTGGTGTAGGAAAGGACCCGTTCAAGGTTTTCGGAACCGCATTTAGAGCAGACCGTTTCCACCTCATCCTGCTTACCCATCACTAACATTTCCATGAATTCGTTACAATCCATGCATTTAAATTCAAAAATAGGCATATTTGTCTCCTTAAGAAAAACCCTATAAAATTTATCATTATTAATGAATTGTCAAGCAATGCCGGCCTTGGCTAATGTTCAATAAGAGCACGGGCATGATCCAATGCAGTTTGCGTAACTTCTTCACCGTCCAGCATGCGTGCAAGCTCGGTAACCCTTTTTTCCTGACTCATTGGCTTTATAACAGTGGTTGTCCGCCCATCTTGAACTCGCTTTTCTATATAAAAATGATGTTTACCAAATCGGGCGATCTGGGGAAGATGGGTGATACAAATCAATTGGTGCTTTTTAGCAAGAGAGTTCAGCTTTTTTCCCACAACGCCGGCTACAGCCCCGCCGATTCCAGCATCGACCTCATCAAAAATAACCGTCCCCACTGAATCTGTTTTTGCCAAGATGGCCTTTAGCGCCAGTACAACTCGTGAAAGCTCCCCACCTGAAGCGATGGCCGAAAGTGCTTTTAACGATTCTCCTACGTTGGGGGCGATCATGAAAGCAGCCCTGTCGATACCTGTTAGCGACAGTTGGTAGCCATCCACGCAAAGCCATGGAGATGCCACATTGCCTTTGGAGGGATGGGACAGATCGACGGAAAATCGGGTTCCTTCCATTTTCAGATCGGCCAGTTCTTTTTCAACCGATTTCGCAAAGTTTCCGGCTACATCTTTTCTTTTTTTGGACAAGGAGCGCGAAAGCGCTGCCAATTGCTCGTATACTTTGCTCAACCGTCTTTCTACGCGTTGGATCTCTTCATCCAGATTATCAATGGCACGCAATTCGTTATCAATGGCATCCCGTTTTTTAAACAGTGCTTCCAGTGATCCACCGTGTTTTCGCTTCATTCGGTTGATCATATCCAGACGGGCATCCACGGATTCGAGCCGGTCCGTTTCGAGGTCCAACCCTCCCAGATATTTCCGAAACGATTCCGTCACATCCTCAAGCCCGAAATAATGGCTTGAAAGCACATCCAGAATACCTGACAGTTCATCATCCAGGGAAGCGGCTTTTTCCATTTCTTTGCGTATTTCGCCCAAACGCTCCAAAATTGCGCCATCGGCACCGTAAAGGGTTTCAATGGCAAGGTAAACAATTTTGTGAAGGGTTTCCGAATGCTTTAGTCGAGACCTCTCTTTTTCAAGAAATTTATCCTCTTCCGGCACAATATCGGCGTCGGCTATCTCAGCTACCTGGTATCTTAACAGGTCCATCTCTTTTTCTCGGTTATTTTTTTTTTCTTTCAGATCTTCAAGGGCTTGGAACAGGGGAACCACTTTTTCATATTGATCCGAAACTTTTTTGACCAAGGGCAAAAGCGTACCATAATGATCCAGAATGGCCAAGTGGGTTTCTTCATTAAGTAATCCCTGGTGGGCGTGTTGCCCGGAAATACTGGCCAGGTCGCCGGTAATGGCAGCCAGCATCTGCATGGTTGCCCTTCGGTCGTTGATGTATACGCGATGGCGGTCGTTGCCTGCAATTATTCTTCGCACCAGCAACCCTTCTTCCGGTGCGTACCCGTTTTCAGCCATGATTGCAGCAGCCCTCGAGGCTTCGGGAACAACGAAAAATGCCGACAGTTCGGCGGCGTCATACCCGTCCCGGATCATTTTGGAGCTTGCCCGAGACCCTAAAAGCAGGTTTACCGCATTGATAATTATCGATTTTCCGGCACCGGTCTCGCCGCTTAAAACCGTCAGCCCCGTTTCGAAGCGGATGTTCATGTCGTCGATAATAGCAAAGTTTTTTATGATCAACTCTTTAAGCATGGCTGTATATCGCTACAGGCTTTCTTTTACAAATCGGTTAAATTCGGTCATCATAAAAAAGGAGGCGAGGGGAATCAAGAATTATTACGATACTACAGCAACTAAAAACCGGATAATAGGACTTTCCATCTTCTACCCATATTTTCCTCTATTAGATTCTCCCATATAGGCCGAATGTCCCATTATTCCGGGTATTGTGTGATTTCTTGTATCTTTTTGTAAAGTGGCTTTAACTGTCGATACATTTTTAGGTAAACGTTGCGATAAAGAGCATCGTAGCGTCGGTGATTGGCTGGATTGGGTTGAAATCGATCACCAGTACGCGTCATCGCAGCAATAGCTGTTATAAAGTCACGGTGTAGTCCTACCCCCACCGCTGCGTCGATGGCCGCACCAAGGCCCGACGTGTCGTAAAGATGGGGTCTGGTTGCGGGGAGTCCGAAGATGTCAGCCGTGATCTGAAGCACCTGGTCACTGCTGCTTCCGCCTCCTGAAACATACAAGCTGGATATGGGAATTCCGCTTCGCCGTTCGATACGTTCCTTTCCTTCGCGCAAGGCGTAGATTAGCCCTTCTATAATGGATCGATAGATGTACGCACGGGTATGAACATCTCCAAATCCGATGATTGCACCTTTGGCTTCAGGACCTGGTGCTCGGATGCCTGGTGTCCAAAAGGGTTGAAGCATAAGACCCATGGATCCGGGAGGCACATCTTCAAGCATTTGGTCAAACAGCTCTTCGACTGTGTTTGTCTTCGCTTCATGTCGTTCCGAAAAGCCGAATTCTTTTTTGAACCAGTCCACCATCCAGAAACCGCGAAAGACTTGAACCTCTATTGCGTGATATCCTGGAATGGCACTGGGGTAGGCGGGCAACAGGCGAATCGGTTCGACATACCGATGGTGGTTGATATTGATGGTTGCCGTTGTTCCGTAGCTCAAGCATCCGACCGAAGGATCCAGGCTCCCGGAACCGATCACCTCACAGGCTTTATCCGCCGCAGCGGCAATCACCGGCAAATCGGCCGGGATACCGGTCTTCATAGAGGCCTGACGACTAACGGTTCCAAGAGTTTGGCCGGGTGCAATCAACCGTGGCAGTCGGTCGGGTTCCACTGGTACGCACTTCCACTTCCAGTCAAAAGGGCGGGCCCATTGCAGCCGCTTGTAGTCAAAGGGGAGATAACCGACTTGACTGCCGATGGAGTCCGTGAATTTTCCGGTCAGCCGGAAATTCAGATAACCGGAAAGCAACAGGAATTTATGGGTTTGCGCCCAGATTTCCGGTTGGTTTTTAATGATCCAGTTGGCTTCGGCTTGGGATTGAAACGTTGCAATGGTTTTCGTCAGTCCGGCAATTTTGAAAAACGCTCCCCACAACCCTCCTATAGGCGTCAAACCGCGACACCTGCGTTGATCCAACCAGAGAATGGCCGGTCGTAACGGAATCCCCTTTCTATCCACGTTGACAACCGTTCCCCGCTGGGTAGTAACCGACATGCCCGCAAGCCTTGATCGTTCAAAGGTCTTTTCATCAAAGATTTTCCGGCAAGCGTGACACAATGCGTTCCAGAAAAGGTCGGGATCCTGTTCGGCCCATCCGGGTCGTTCGGAAAAATAGGGGGCGAATAATACCTGTTCTCTTGCTACAAGGTTGCCACGGGTATCAAACACAAGCGCTTTGAGGCTTTGTGTTCCATTATCGATGGACAGTAGAAGATTTTTTTCCGTCATAACTGAATCTCTCCAAAGCCATTACACTTTCTCATTTCATGTTGTTTAAAGCAAGGCCCAAAGGTTTTTCATTTTTTCGGTTGCAGTTTAAAAGCAAAGTGCTATGGTAGTAAAGAGGATTTCTCATTTTGATGTTACATTTACTGTGAATGCTGGCAAAAAATCACCTTTTCACCCTATCATTGTTGTTGTGTCGTTGCTTGCCGACTGGAAACTCAACTCACGGGTCATGTCGTTCACCATTGATGCATTGCTAATTTTCCAACTTACTCAAACTACGGATCCAGGAACCTGATACGGTCTTTCGTTCTTTTATTGTTCCTGCCGGTCCTACAGGGGAAATGTCATTGACAAATTTCAATGTTTCCTCTGCACGGGCTATTTACCAGTTAGGGGGAAACCATGGGAAACAAGAACACGTCAGCACTT
>DAOWNV010000055.1 GCA_030642405.1 Desulfosarcina sp. | reverse complement strand
TTCATGCTGAAGGATTTCCGGATCGACATATTGGCATGCGGTATTGAAATCCGAAAGTCGCATGAAGGTATCATAATCGAACATGGTTCGCCTATATTCATCCCTTTTATATTGATTGGGAAGAAACCCACACCCCGATAACGAAAAAAAAAGGAGCACAATGAAGATCGTTAGCTTTTTCATCAAATGTAACCTCTTGGCGGACCACTGTTTAATAAGTCATTTTTTCCTGTAGTTCTTCTTGATTGACAAGCAACAACAGATTCTATTATTCGTAACCGTTATACAAACATAAATTGAATCACCGATCAATACCAACATAAAGATCTTTTTTAGGAGAAGCCGTATGAGATCCCTCAAAGACAGACTGTCCCATTTGTCGTTTACCCAGGCATGCAAACTGTTGGGTCCTCAGGGAAAAGCACTGATTATGGAAGGTGGGAAGTACGACATCGACTTGTTTGACCAGGTTACCCTCACTGAAAATCGGTTCTGTCTCAATATGAATGAGGCAACCGTGGAAATTTCATTGAATGCCGGAAAAAAACACCGCATGAAAATCCACTGCAATACCTGTGAAACCGTTTGCGATCACCAGGGAGCCGCTCTTTCACTGATCCTGGAGGAAAAAATGGCTTTGGGGCTATCGGCACCACCGCCGGAAAGAAAACCAATGGAAAGCCTCAGTGAAGAGGCGCTGATCAAACAGGCCATTGCCCAACGCGAACAGCGGGCAAAAGAGGAGAAGATGCGCTTAACCTCCTTAAATCCGGACCGGTTGTGGACCGATTATGTGGTCACCAATCCGACCTCCGGAAAAAGTTATCGCATCGCACTGCGCGGCTGGCAGCCGGGTGAATCTTATTGTTCCTGCCCCGATTTCAGAAAAAACACCATAGGCACCTGCAAACATATTCTCTACGTGTTAAGGAAAGGCCGCAACAAATTTAACAAGACGGAACGTAACAAGCCGGCAAAAGTGGATCAAATCAGCGTATACCTCTCTTATGGACGCAGCATCGCCCTTCGCATGCTGTTACCGGAAGAGTTGCAGCCTGATATAGGTGAGCATCTGGAATCGCTTCGCAATGAGGATATCCAAGACCTGAAAGACCTGCTGAGAAAAATCGGACAGGTGGAGCGCCTCGGCACAGACGTCACCGTCTATCCCGATGCCGAAGAGTATATCCAGCAAAAGCTATTCCAGGAACGGATGACGGCCGTTGTAGAGGAAATTCGAAAAGACCCTGAAGTCCATCCGCTGCGAAGCACCCTGCTCAATGCTGAATTGCGGCCCTATCAGTTGGACGGTATTGCCTTTGCCGCAGGAGCCGGACGGGCGGTTCTGGCAGACGATATGGGTTTGGGCAAAACCATTCAGGGCATCGGTGTTGCCGAACTCCTCTCCTGTTACGCCTCGATATCCAAGGTGTTGATCATCTGCCCTGCATCTCTGAAATCCCAGTGGCGAATGGAGATCAAGCGATTTTGCGATCGGAGCTGCCGCCTGGTGCTGGGAAGCGCCAAAGAGCGACCTGCCCAGTACGGCGGAGATCAATTTTTTACCATATGCAACTATGAACAGGTCCTCCGGGACGTTTTGGCCATCGAGCGGGTGCAGTGGGATCTGATCATTCTCGATGAAGGCCAACGGATTAAAAATTGGGAAGCCAAAACCAGTCGGATGATCAAGGCTCTGAATTCACCCTTTGCTCTGGTACTCTCGGGAACACCGATGGAAAATCGCATCGACGATCTTTTCTCCATCGTGGAGTTTATCGACGATCGCCGCTTAGGACCGGCCTTCCGTTTTTTCAACCGCCACAGGGTAGTGGATGACCGGGGTAAGGTGTTGGGGTACAAAAACCTGGACCAGCTCCGAGAGAAATTGAAACCCATCCTCTTGCGCCGAACCAGGCACAAGGTGATAGAGGAACTTCCACCGCGAACCACGAAAATTTTTAGGATCCCTCCCTCCCAGGAACAGCTGGATATGGAACAAGGATTCCGGCAAACGATCCAGACCATCGTTAATAAGAAGTATTTGACTGAAATGGATCTGCTCCGGTTGCAAAAAGCCCTTTTGATGTGCCGAATGTGCGCAAACAGCACCTTTCTCGTTGAAAAAAAAGGACCTGGTTATTCCACAAAACTTGAAAAACTGGGTTCTTTGCTGGATCAACTCAAGGCCGAAGACGACCGAAAAATCGTTCTCTTCTCAGAATGGACCACAATGCTCAATCTGATCGAGCCGTTATTGGCAAAACGAAATATCAACTTCGTTCGTCTGGACGGCTCGGTTCCCCAGAAAAAACGTCAAGCTCTCATCCACGAGTTCCAGGACAACCCCGGTTGCATGCTTTTCATGGCTACCAACGCCGGCGCAACAGGACTGAACCTTCAAGCGGCCAATACTGTGATCAATGTAGACCTGCCCTGGAATCCGGCTGTGCTGGAACAACGTATTGGCCGAGCCCATCGCATGGGACAGAAAAGACCGGTGCAAGTCTTTTTACTGGTCACAAAAGATACGCTGGAAGAAAATCTTCTATCCACGCTTTCCGCCAAACATGAGCTAGCCCTATCCGTTCTCGATCCGGAATCAGACACGACCCATGTCGATATGGCCACAGGAATGGAAGAGTTGAAACGGCGTATGGAGATTCTACTGGGTGCCCGGCCCGAAGCGGCGGAAGATGAAAGCATGAAAGCCGATGTGGAAAAAGAGGCAGTCGCCCTGGTCAGAAAAAAGAAAGTCGCCATTGCAGGCGGTAAAATGGTCAGCGCTGCTTTTGCTTTTCTTGGAGAGATGTTCGCGGATACACAGTCCGATGGAAAAATAGATCAACTGGCAGGCGCGTTTAAAACCCAACTGGGTGACTGCATGGATAAAGATGAAGACGGAAGCCTGAAAATGACATTCACCCTTCCCGATGAAGCGTTTCTGGATGACATGGCACGATCCCTTGCAAAAATGGTAAGTGCCGGCCAAGCGGGATAATTCTAAAAAGATTGTTACATCATGATTCAAACATCCTATTCCAACAAATATTCATTTGAGACCGGCATATACAGGCCACCCAGCGAAGGCGGCAGTAATTCACTACTGGTTCGATTTACCCGAAACTGCCCTTGGAACCGCTGTACATTTTGCGGTATGTATAAAACCGAAAAATTTCAGGTTCGGTCGGTAGCGGAAATTGAACAAGACATCGATGCCATGGCCGCTGTGCGCGACGCCCTTGCTGCGCTGTCGACGCAGTTAGGACATGACGGTAAGATTACCCACCAGGCCGCCATGGTCTTGCTCGATCAACACCCCCACCTGAATAACCATCCGGGGTTCGCCATGTTGTATCACTGGTTGCAGTCCGGAGGGAAAACCGCCTTTATTCAGGATGCCAACAGTCTGATCATGAAATCAGGCAAACTGGTAAAAGCACTGGAATATCTTCGCAAAACCTTTCCTACGATCACCCGGGTAACCTCTTATGCGCGCTCCAAAACCATCTTGCAAAAATCTTTGGATGACCTAAAAGCCATTAGACAAGCAGGATTGGATCGGCTTCATGTGGGATTGGAAAGTGGAGATGAAACGGTGCTGAGAAATGTAAATAAAGGTGCCACGTCCGACATCCATATCAAAGGTGGTAAAAAGGCCCTGGCGGCAGGCTTCCAGCTATCGGAATACTGGATGCCGGGCTTGGGGGGCAAGGCTTTGTGGAAGCAGCATGCTGAAAACACGGCCCGCGTACTTAGCGAAATCAATCCGAATTATATCCGGTCCCGACCGTTTCGGCCAATACCCGGCACCCCCATTGACGGGGAGGTAGACAACCAAACCTTTATCGTCCTGACACATGAAGAACAGCTTCAGGAGCTGCACCTGACCATGGAAACACTAACTGTTACCGGCCGGGTTTGTTTCGATCATGCCGGCAACTATTGGAAAGATCGACAAGGAAGGCACTTGTTTACACACAGTTATGAAGGGTACAAGTTCCCTGAGGAGAAACAATGGGTGTTAAATCGGATTGAAGAAGGGTTAAAAGAACACTCTTGAAAGGACTAAAAGGATGGTTGGTCAATCAACTATGCATCCTAATAGAATCCTTTCAAGGCTTCAATCAAAGCTGAAAACCGGATCCGCTCCTGTTCCAGGCGCAGATGTGGAGCGAACCGATTTTCTTTCAGATTATCAAACAATGCCTCCTCGGCCGGGTTCAGGTGAGTCAAGGTTCCGACAAAGCGTTTTTCCGGTGTCTCCGCACCCCAAAGGCTTTCGTGGGCAAAAAAGGTATCCCTGTCCATTAGAAAGGCCTTAACCTGGTGAAAATACCCGCGGATCTGGGATAAGATGGCAAATCCATGGGTATCGATATCTCCCCAGTAGTAAATCTCCTTATTCCTCAACCAGTCGATCTTACGAAGCATCTCCACACCATACCCCAGTCCGAAAATCACCATGGACTGCGGGACTTGTGGAAAGGCCAGGCCGTTGATCTTGTTTTCAGTGATAAATACCCGATTGGCCCCTGGATCCAATTGGGCCAACAGATCCAAAGGCACGGTAAGGTCGGTCAATCCGAAAGGGACCAAATCCGGGTCCAGTAATCGCATCCGAACCAGCGGTGGATCGTACAACAGGCCGAATTTGCGTTCGAAACCATGTTTGGAAAGACCGGTAATCGACTTATCCACATGCGCCGATTTGACCACCAATGGTAAGAGATCCATCAACAAGGCCATGTGGGTTTCGATGAATTTGGTGTCCACCCCGGCGATGTCCAGCTGACGTATGTATTTTCCCGGAAGCGGGTGTTCCATGAACCATGCACATACGGTGAGAATCGTCTGCCAATGTGCCGCATGCCCCAAGGTTTTCAGGGGTTTTTGGGAAAGATAGGGCAGCAGTTCGGGTAGGGCGTTTGTTGTCTGATCCACCATCGAAACAAATATGTCATGTTCTCGTTTTTTTTGGATGAAGGCAAGCCAATCTGTCTGTGTAGAGAAGAGGATTCTCTTTGGCAACTGTTGGTCACCGAGTTGGCGGTGATGGATGGTCTGCCAGACGATCTCATATCCATGGTCAATTTCTTCCTTGCTGTGCCTTCGGAGGGTTTTAATCCAGGATCGCACGACATCGAAATTCTCCAAAAGCTCCTTGCCCGAAGGGGTACGAAAACGAATGGTTACGGGAAAGATGGTCGTATCTTCAATGCAGCTTGTAAGAAATACACCGGAGTTCCACAGCCGCAGGGCTTTCTTACGGATCTGCGCCTGGGTAATCATGTCCCGACGTTTTCATAGGCGGCCTTCTCCTCCCGATACTCCTCGATGGTCAGGTTGCGAATCATGGAGTTGCGGCCGTCCTCGTTGTGGATGAAGTGAACCGAACGGACATAGTCTTCGATGATGTGCGTCTTTTGCAAAGGGGTGACGATCATCAATTGAAGGTTCAATTTGTTGAACAGCTCCAAGGCGTAGCGTGTGGAGTCATCCGATCCCCTGCCGAAGGCTTCGTCGATCATCACGAAGCGGAAGGCCCGGGAGCGCTGCTCTCCCCATTTCAAACCAAACTGATAGGCAAGAGCCGCCGCCAAAATGGTATAGGCCAACTTCTCCTTTTGCCCGCCGGACTTGCCGCTGGTATCGGAGAAGAACTCCTTTTCCGCGTCGTCTTCCCGCCAGCGTTCGGCAACGGAGAAAACCAACCAGTTGCGTACGTCAGTAACCCTGCGGGTCCATCGGTTATCAAGGTCAGTGAGGCCGTCCCGGCCTTTAAAGCGGTCGATGATGGCTTTTACCTGCAAAAATTTCTGCTCGTTGTAATCCTCATCCGCCTTACCGGTGAGGGTGCCTCCCAGGCAGGTCTTCAGGTCCTGGCGGAATTGGCGCACTTCCGGATTTCGACAGGGGTCCGCCATCAGGGTGATGTAAGAGCCGTCGTTGTAGTCGATGGCGGACAGTGAGCGGTTGATGATCTTTATTTTGTCTCTGATGTCGGCCAGTTCGCTTTCCAGCTTGGACTGGAACAGGGCCATGTTCTGAATGGTACCCTCGTTCAGCATTGTCTTAAAGCGGCTTTCGTGCCGGGGCAAATCCTCTTGGACCAGGGTGTTCAGCATCTTCGTGTATTCACCGGCCGCAGCCACGGCGACATCGGTCTCCCTGGTCTGAACGGGATATGCGGTTTTATATTCCTGCATGAGCCTAACAATGGTTTCAGCCAGTCGCCCCTGTTTTTTTCTCAAGGAACTCAGGCGGTCCTGGAGCCAGTTGCGCATTTCGGTCTGACGGCCGTCACAATTTTTTGCCGTTATGGGGGCGTCCCCCAACGCCTCTTTTTGTAGCGGTTCCAGTTCCGGAAACAGTTTTTTGCGCGTATTTTCCGGTACACCGTTGAGTTGAGTAAAGGCGGCTTTGCGGTACTCTTTCCAATTTTCAAGCCAGACTTGGATCTCCTTGATCCTTTCGAGCAGTTTGTCCTTCTTTTCCTCCCATTTGACCGTTTGCTTCTGGTTTTCTGCAAGCTGGATCTGCAGGGTTTGAAGAATATCGGAACTTTTGCGTAGCGCTTTTCTCTCCGCTTCCAAATTTTTGATTTCGATGGTCAATATCTGCCAATTTATCTCGGCAAAGGACTCCACCCTCAACAGCGTCCTCAAATGCTCTTTTTCGTTCCGCAGCCGGGAGCGCACCCGTTCGACCTTCTCCAAGGTTTTAATGTTGGTGTCCCACTCGGTTTGCAGCTCTTCCAGATCCCGGGTCAACGCTTCGATTTTTTCCAAATTCTGCCAGCCCAAAATAAAACGACTGCGGTCATGGATGGCAAAACGGTCGTCTTTTTCATGGCGCTTTCCCCCGCTTTTGATCTGGCCCTGCTGTGTCACGGCAAAGGGCAGACGTTGAAATGAAGCCAGGTCTTTACAGCAAACGGCATTGAACCGCCTGTACAGTTCCTCCTCCAACCATTCGTAAAAGGGTGTATCCGGCTTGATTTCCAGCTTGCGGCACAGGGTGTCGGGACTTGCCGCGTCATCCACATGGGGCTCTTTAGCCACGGTTTTGTAGTAGACTATACGGCCGGAGAGGTGATTGTCGTTCACGTAGGCCGCTGCGCTGCCGTACAGCGTTTCCGGTATTAAAAGGCTCAGTCCGAAATTGTGCAGCATTCGTTCGACCGCTCCCTCCCAGGCCTTTTCCGTTTCCCGTATCCGAAGCAATTCACCGCAAAAGGGAATGGCTGTTTCATCCACCCCAAGAGATTCACATAATTTTCGCCGGATGGTGATGTTCTTTAAAGGAATATTGCTTTTTCGCTTTTTCAGGGAAGCGAGTTCCGCTTCCAGCTGGGACATTTTTGCGCCCAACTCCTTTAGGTGGACCTTAGTCTCCACCTGACGGTTTTCCTGTTCGGCCACCTGTGTGTCAACCTCGCGCATCCGCGTGTTTGCCTTCGTCCGGTTGGCAATAAAAGAGGTGTCGTTATTGGGTTCGGAAAAGGAGAGTTCGCGGCAGGAGATCAGATAAATTTTGGTTCGCTGTTGGATGCGGGTGGATTCTGCCGTCAATCGATCAATCTCGCCGGCCAGCTCGGCCAAACGGTTGCCGCCATTTTCGAAGATGGCCTGGCGAAGCCTGGCCTCGTGCCGTTTCAAGGTGACCAGTGCCTGCCTTACGCGCTCTATCTGGGCCGACCGTTTTTCCTCCTCGACCGTAAAAATCGAAATACGTTCATCGAGCAGACCGATTTTTTTTGCCGCGAAAAATGCGTGCAGCACCTCACGGTATTGGTGGTGCCTTTCGATGCTCTCTTTCAGGTCACCATGGGCCTTGCAATGGTCCACGAGCGGCCCGAGTCGCTCCACCTGGTCCCTTGCCCGAAGCACCGCCCCATGGGCCTTGTTAAGATCCTCGAACTGACGGCACAAGGCGTCGATGCGATCTCTCACCGGTGTGGTCTCCAGCATATGGCGACGCACGAAATCGGTCAGGTTCCCCACGGATTTCATGGAAACGGTTTGAAAAAACAGGCTCAGGGCCTGGTTGCTTTCAATCCCCATGCGACGCATGAACACGGCACTGTATTTGGTAAACGAATCGAAGATCTGGATTTTTTTTCGTTTTTTCAGGCGTTTTTTCAGCTCCCGGAGCTCTTCTCCGAACCCGCTGAAATCTTTCTTGATGCAAAGGGCCTCATCGGCCACCACGTAAAATCGTTCCGGCGGCCTGCCCTTGTCCGGCAGCCACAGCACGACGGCCAGGGTCACGGATAGCTGATAACCGGCATTAAAAAAAACGGCACACAGTACGCTGAAACTGTTCTGGTCCCGAAGGGCCACGGAACTGGCCTCCAGGGTTTCGGAATTCTTTTCGCTCTTGTAATACCCCAGAACATAGGAGCGCAGATCCCGCTCCCGGGTCTCCGCACCGGCGGCTTTGTTGTAAACCAATTGCTGGGGCGGCACCAGCAAGGTTGTAAGCCCGTCCACCAGAGTGGATTTGCCTGACCCGATGTCGCCGGTCAAAAGCCCGTTGTTCCCGCCCGCGGGAAGGGTCCACACATGGCGATGGAAAGTGCCCCAGTTTAATACTTCAAAGGATTGGAGGCGAAATCCGGCCGTGGCGTCGGATTCGGCAAAATCAATCAGTTGTTGCATGGTCTAAATACACCTTGAGTTTTTCATTCAGATCCATCAGCCAGCCGGCATCCACCAGGGCCCTTAGGATTCGTCGTACCTCAAAAGTATGGGGTGTCTTTTTAAAGCGTCGCAAAAACCCCAGTTCAGCCACCTTGTTGATGTGACCGTCGATGCGATCCACCAGTTTGGCTTCGTTGGGTTGATCCTGCAAAAAGACCCGCATCATCTCCGCCATCTGATCCCTGGTCAGCACCACCCGCGTCTCTTCGCCCCCTACGTCCGCTTCAACCAATTTTTTCCGGAGCAGGACACACAAGAGGCTCACCGGATAGCTCAGGGGGCGGCGCTGCATAAGGCGAGGCAATTTTTTTGTCTCGTCATCCGATTCGCTTTGGTGAAGGTAGGCGTATCCTTCGGCCTCATCCAGGATCAGCTCCAGGCCCATCACCTGAACGTAATCCCGTACCTGGCTTTCCAGAAGCACCAAGTCCTGCCATACTGTTTCCATGGCATCTTTGTAGACCACGCCTTTCATCAGGTGGACAACCACAGGACCTAATTGGGGCAATGTTTCCGGTGGATGTTCAATGGATTGTTCGGTTTCTACAGTCATTTTTCCGGTTTTCGTAACCCTTATTACTTTCCCCAATCCTTAACGGACAAAAATCACCTCAGGCATGATTGCCTTGCGCCGTTGACCGTTTGTATCGGTGTATAAAATCGATGTATTGGCATCGGTTTCCACCACGGCGTTATCATCCTTGCAGGCGATATGCAAGTAGCCCAAAAGCTCCGAAACCCCCTTGTCCACTGGAAAGGATTCGCAGATCTGCGCCAGCGTCACCTGGGTTCGGCCTTTCAGAGCACGGCGGATTCGCTGCCGCAGGATTTTTTCATCCACGGATTGCTGCCGGTACAAGATATCCGACGCGAAATTTCCATGACCCATCTCCACCTGGTCATCCACGGTGATGCGCACCGGCGGGTGAAACAGCCCCCGGGCCATGGGAAGTCCAATCTCAGGCTTGATGTGGTCCACGTGGGTGAATCCTGGTTTTTGCGGTGGCGGATTGCTGCGAATCCGGACCGCCTTTTTTTCGATCTGCCGGATGATTTCCATGATGCGTTTGTTCTCCAGCCAGGTCTGATCGTCCAGAAACTTTCGCAGTTGTTCCACTAGCTGAGCACAGGTAACGTTGACCCGCTCTCCCGCATCAATGAGCTGAAAACGGATGCGGCCAAGACGCTCGTCACCGTCCAGCGCCCTGATTTCCGGCAGTGCGAGGATCTGATCCAAAAGCGACTGCAGCTCCTCCTGGCTGGCAGGGCTCATAATGTACTGCCAGAAGGCGCGGAAACTTTTTCCCTGATCCGAACCGTTGATTGCGTCTTGCTCACCAAAAATGTCATCTAACAGCTCGCCCTTTGCTGCCTCGCTCACGGCGATTTTCTCCCGGGTCTTCCGGTCTAGCTGTCGGAAATTTTCTTCCACCTGACGAAAATCGAACAGCAACCGGCGGGCGGTGTGATGGGCTTCTATAAATCGCTCCCGGATACGGGTACTGTCCGCCGGTGCGTATTGGCCTGCCTTTAAGGCCGAAAGCTCCCTTTCAATCCGGCGTTTTTCCTCTTCCAGACGACGAATCTCCGCATCCGGATCGACCATCGCCTCCTTGACGATCTCCCGCAACAGGCGAAAAACCGTCAACAACCGCGATTCAGTACCCACAAACCGGGATGAGGCAAAGGCGGCCAGCCATTCGATCACCTTTTCGCTGGCCGGGGTCAGGTCGAACTCCTCCTCTTCTCCCCTGGCCGGATAGAACTTGCGCAGGTACCCGGTTTCCCCTCCGGACCATTCGTCCAAGTAGGCTTTTGCCGATCGCGGGTAGGCATCCTTCCCCAAAATGGTCCGCAGGTGGAATAGATAATCCTCTAATTTGGAGGTCATCTCTTCGGCTGGAATGGTTCTGCGATTCTCCTTGGTAAAAACCCGGTAGAAAAAACTGATGATCAACGGCGCTGAGTCAGCGTTGAGCAAACGCCAGGAAGGGTGTTTTTTTAACCCGACAAGATATTCGTATTCCATTTCCATGAGCTGTTAGACAAAATTCGTTTTATGCGATGTTAGGAATCATCAGTTAACCACTATTACAGGTTATAAAAATTATGTCCGGTCATTGAAAAAATATTGTAATAAGTTTTCGTATTCAGCCAGCTTTTTTTTTATAAATGGGCCGTCCGATAGAATCTCTTTCGCTTCTTTCATCAAACGATACGCTAGCTTCAGTTCACCATTTCTCTCACAAAACAGTGCCAATTCTCTATAGACCCCTGCCATTTTGTTTTTCTTTTTTAACATCGTCAGGCGATTACACAGCTCAGGAACACCATCAACTCGTTTTTGAACGGAACAATCATTTTGTATCGCTACCATTGCCTCATCCCGGATCAACTTTGCGTATGGACTGTCTGCCAAGCCCGGCTTGCCATCGCCTTGAATGATTACGGAAATATTTTTCATCATCATGGAATCATGGCGGCGAAGTTCGGTTAAAACTTTTTGAAACCCATTAATATCACCCGGTTGTGATTGAAAGGGTTTTTGTTTCTGTGCCTTGATCGCCTCCAGGTAGATGTCGCCATTTTCCATATTGTATTTGTTAATGAATGCACGGGTGATAGTAAGAAAATAAGATTTATAATGAGCATATTGATCAGGAGGCAACAAGGAGAAATCAATGGTTCCATTTTTATACCTTTGTAAAAAAAGGTCAATCGGGTGCTGAAAAAAAGAGAGATCGAAATGGTTTAGCCAACGCTTGAATTCCAAGGCTTCGAAACAATATGAACGGTTGATTACAAGCGGTTCTTTTGATTCAGCGGGTTGCTTCAGGCCTATGGTGGTTATAAAATCACTGACAATCGTACCACCTGCAAAGCAGGACTTCATGTAGGGACGAAGGGAAAACTTTTCCAGCCCATACCTGTCAATAAATTGAGATAGCAGCTTCAAATGAGGCGCATTTGGTTTTTCAGGTAGACAGAAGCGGTTGGTATTCGCATGGCGCTTTACACTTTGATTGTATACGGATTCCAATACGTCAAGTGAGAAGCGAACATATGCAATCAATTGTGCTTCGGGAAAAAATCTCAACACTTCGGGCAAAAAACGCAAAAAATGCTCCGATGAAAGCAACAACCGATCACATCCACTTTTCTCCATCTCCTTGAGCAAAAGATCGCGGGCACCAGGGACCGGAGTAAAATCATGATCTTTGTCTTTTATAAAAAGGTTCCTAAAATTTCCGGAACTT
>DAOWNV010000306.1 GCA_030642405.1 Desulfosarcina sp. | reverse complement strand
TTGATGCAGCTGATGCCCGCAACGGCAAAATCCCTTGGTGTAAGGAATATATACGATCCTGAGGAGAATATTGACGGTGGGGTTCGTTATTTCAGATCACTGCTCGATCGATTCGATGGTAACATAACATTGGCATTGGCTGCCTACAATGCCGGTTCCCGCCATGTTCGCAATTATGAAGGGGTACCACCTTTTAAAGCGACAAAGCTTTATATAAAGAAAGTACTCAAATTTCACCAGAAATTTAAAGCAGAGATGGATACCAACTTCCGGAAACTAGCCTAAATAGGGTGAATAAATCCAATCCAAAGCCTAATTTGCAATTGATTGAGCAACCGTTTTGGACAACACTGCCGCTCGAACAGATGGGGCCTGAACAATGGGAATCGTTGTGTGACGGCTGCGGACGGTGTTGTCTTCAAAAATTTCAAGATGGTAAAACAGGCAAAGTAACCTATACATGGGTTTCCTGTTACCTGCTTGACACACATATGTGCCGGTGTACCGATTATAGAAATCGAACCACCTTTGTGCCGGACTGCTTGGTATTGACCGTTCAATTGATTCCCCGTCTTCGCTGGCTCCCCAAAACATGTGCGTATCGACGACTTGCCGAGGGAAAAGACCTTAACGATTGGCATCCCCTCTTATCCGGAGAGCCGGAGTCGGTTCATCAGGCGGGGATTTCCGTCAGGGACAAGGCCATTTCCGAGGTAAATGTACACCCTGAGGATGTAGACTACTATACCATCGATTACATCTTTTAATATACGGGAGCATGCTTTGTTGCTTGACATCCGCCTGGCTTATGGTAAGTACTTGCCAACCCATTTATAGTTGTCGATATTTTGTTCTGGATCTATCTATATGTTCTTTATTTACAGCGTGTTAGGATTTTGCGCAGCTACGGCTGAGGTTATCCGCAAATAGGGGAGTGCGTTGACGATGGTAGGCGTGATTATTACAACACTCGGTGGGCTGGGCATGTTCATCCTTGGCATGAAGATGATGACCGAAGGGCTCCAGATGTCAGCCGGCAAGCGGATCAAAGCGATCTTGAGCGCGGTTTCTTCTAATCGGGTGGTGGGATGCATAACGGGCGCGTTTATTACGGCCATGGTTCAGTCATCTTCGGCCACTACCGTAATGACCATAGGATTTGTGACCGCAGGTTTGATGACACTCCAGCAGGCGGTGGGAATGATTTTGGGGGCCAACGTGGGAACAACGGTAACCGCCCAACTCATCGCCTTTAAGCTTACTAAATTGGCATTGCCCGCTATTACCACCGGAGTGGTTTTAAAATACTTCACCCAACAAAAAAAGACTCGCTATGTCGGGGATGTAATTTTAGGCTTCGGACTTCTGTTTTACGGTATGACCATCATGAAATTAGGACTCGCACCCATCAAAAGTGACCCGGCATTCTTTTCCTTTTTTACAAAATTCGATCCCAGCTCGGTGGGCGGTCTCTTATTGTGTGTTGTGGTAGGGGCGGCATTAACTATAATGGTCCAAAGCTCGTCGGCCACCATTGGCCTGACCATGACCCTGGCCAGTCAGGGATTGCTGACGTTTCCAGGTGCCATGGCCTTAGTGCTGGGCGAGAATATCGGTACAACGATCACGGCGGAGCTGGCTACCATCGGCTCCAACAATATAAACGCACACCGAACGGCACGTGCCCATACCATGTTCAACGTTCTCGGTGTCTCTTTAATGCTATGCATTTTCCCTCTTTTTGTTCATTTGGTGGAAGTCGTGACCCTTGGGCTCGGAGCCGGACCAGTGGATCAGGTGGTAGAAGGGGACGTAGTTAATATTGCCCGATACCTTGCCAATGGTCACACACTTTTCAATGTACTCAACGCCTCGTTCTTTTTGCTGGTGCTCCCCTGGTTAATCAAAGTCGCCATCATGCTCTCCCCCAAAGAGGAAATGGATGTCGATTATTTCAGACTACCGAACTTCGGCGATCGACTCATCGACACGCCCATTGCGGCCATTGCGGAAACCCGTAGCGAGATTCTGAGAATGGCCGAGACCGCCATCTATACGTTTAGTAAAACAGTGAAGCGTTTAACTGACAGAGATTATAAGAAATTATCGAAGTGGCGGCAAGTGGAAAACCACCTTGACGATATGCAGCATGAAATCGTCGCCTACCTGACACGTATTTATCAAAGCGATGTGAGCGAATCCGAAGCTAAAGATATTTCCAGCCTGATGCGAATGACAAACAACATAGAACGTATTGGTGACTCCGTGGAAAATATCGCCCAAGCGATAGAGGACATGATTGAAAACCACCATACATTCACGGATGAGGCGATGGAGGACCTGAAAAGCTTGGTGAGCAGGGTCAGTGAATTCTTGGCGTTGATCACATCTGCAATGCGACAGAAACCCTCGAATTTCATGAATCAGGCGAATCACATAGAAAATATCATCGATGCCATGCGGGAAAGATTCCGTGAAGATCACATTCAGCGGCTCCGCTCCTGTGAATGCGGTATCGACCAGGGATTAATCTACGTTAGCTTGTTGTCGAACCTGGAAAAGATCGGAGACTACTGCTTCAATATATCGGAAGCGATAGCTGGAAAGAAGTAATGGTTTTATCAGGATCGTATTTGTTTTGTCGGCATGCCCCAGACGACATGCTGGATCCACTCAAACCCTAAGAGCAGCAGTTCTCGGTCACTTGCTCTGATTTTCTTTACAAGCGATTTTTTTATCCGATAGCGTTTGAGATAACTGCTCTGAAACACGAAGTCCCGGAAACGATCAATATTGTATGCCGCCATAAAGGCCATTTTCCCTTTGGGGCTATCCATGCCGTCCGGCCCCCAAGGATTGTTCTGAAAAAGCACTTTCACCTCAGCCCAGCCGGCGGTCATCTTATTGTAGGTTGTAGCCTTTTGATCCTCAGCCCATCGGGAAAGTGTCAGTTCCTGCTCTTCATGCTGTCCCTGACAGAAATCCGGGGGTCTGAAAAAGCTTACGATTTCAGATGCACTCCACCTGTCATTGAACAGCATACCGTGTTCCACGGGGAAAGTTCGGCACGTGTCGGGCCTGGCCGGGTAAACAGCGCATCCATTGTCTCCCAGGAAGGGACAGGTTTTTGATTCATTTTCAGTCATCCGCAAAAGAACATCGGGAAAATAATTGTCTTTTCGCAATACCACATCCACATACCTGTTCAGAAATTGATCGGAATCCAACTTCAGGTGTTTTCGAAGTCGGAGCACATCGTAAGGGTATAAAAAAAGGTTCAGGTTCCGGCAGCATTGATTGAAACA
>DAOWNV010000079.1 GCA_030642405.1 Desulfosarcina sp. | reverse complement strand
TTCTTACCTTGTTTGTCCCATGCCGGGATGGAAGAGGAGATCGAGCATCTGTTCAGCTACATTAAAACATCAGGGTGTATATTTAACCGGAACGGTAACATTTATGACTGTGAAGAAGCGGGAGAGCACATTCGAAAAAAATACGCCTATGCAAAACGCTGGACAAAAACCACGGAAGATTTCATCCGACACGCCGCGACAAAAAGCAGCATGAGTGGGAAACCGTATCTGGTGACCTGCGATGGCGTTGAAATGCCGACCGCCAAATGGTTGAAGGAGGAGCTGTTCCGCGTCAGAGGAAACACTATGATGTCGCCGGAACCGAAGCCTTAAAAGGCTTTTAGGGACAAATAGGTCTATTCGTCGTGAAAACCCAATACCTTTCCCAAACTTTCAGCGGTGAATGGCTTATGCAAAATTGCATTGACTCCTGCTGCATGAGCCGCTTCATTATCCTGAGTTTCATTTTGCGTTGTTACCATGACGATGGGAAGAGTATTTTGATCGAATTGCTGTCGAACCTGACGAATCAATTCGATGCCATTGATGTGGGGCATATTTAAATCGGTAAAAATGAAGTCGGGAGGATCTGCTTTTATCTCCTTTAGCGCATCGGCGGGAAATTCAAAAAGCACGGGCTCGCAACCCAAACTGTGCAAAATTCCACGATAAATATTTAAAATCATTTTTGAATCATCCACGGCAAACACTCTCAACCTCGGCTCACTTGCACTGTTTGCCTGATCGGCAACTTTTTGCACCATTGTTTTATAACCGTTTTTTGTCATCAACTCGACAAAATGCCTGCGTATATCCTGATGCGCCTGCTTTGCGAGGAATTCCACGGAGCTGTCCTCAAATAATTCTTCTTCTATGAGGCCCAAAAAAATGTTTTCACACCCCGCATTAAGTACCGTTTCAGTGACAATTCTGTTTTCCTCTTCTCCGGAGTGGATTAGATTTTTAAGACCCGCTGCCAACACAGTGTTAAAATTCCGATCGATGGCACCGGCAGCCGCTGAACGAACGTTTTGGACCTCATCCGACAACCCTTGTGCCAAAACGAAAGCTCCTTTCTCCACCGGTAGAAGGCCCAATGCCTCGTATGCGGCAAATCGGACATTGGCATCTTTGGGTTCATTGTGCAGCAATTTACGGATAGGAGCAATTGCGCTTTCATCCCCGACTTCCCCCAAAATATTGAGTGTATGAATAAGAAGATCCGGGTCATTGTGCAGTAGGTTGTGAATCAAAACGGGAACAGCCTTGCCTCCCATATCCCGTAGACGTTGTTTTGCCGCGTTTCGTTGGTGCGCATAATGAGAGGATAACGATTCGTTGAGCCGTGAAATGGCCTCGGGACTCTGGTCGGATAGAAACACATCTAGAATCATAATATCCAGATCAGGATCTTCCCCCAATTTCTCAGCCAAGCGCTGAAAAGCCGTAGGCGTAGCTAATTGCCCAAGGGAATGAATGGCTGCAATGGTCAGTTCCAAACTACCGGAGTATAAATATTCCGAAACGGGCGTGACGGCCGATGCCTCACCGATCATTCCCAATGCACCGAGCACCGCTTTGATCACCATCTCTTCCTCATCTTGATTGAGGATTCCTAAAAGTTGCGATACCGCCGCATCCAAACGAATTTCACCAGCAACTTCCACCAACACGACACGATTTCCACGCTTGACCTCTCGAGAAAGCATGGAAAGAAGCAGGTCCGGATGATATAAGGCTTTGCCGTATAGGATTTCTTTGATTTGGGGATATGTAACTGCCAACTGACGGTGTTCAGCTATCAAATTTACAATAAGCGGGATGGCGAATTCACCATCAGCCCGATTTACTTCGAACAAGGCCATTTTTCGGGTGCTGTCATCCACCACACCGATCTTAGATAAAACTAGTCTGGCTTTGATTGCATCTTGTTCACTGATATCAAATCTCAACTCTTCGATAAAATCATCAGCGTTAATTTTCGGCATGTCTTATCGGTCCTTTCCTAAAGGGCAATTATCGGCATCGGCTGTAGCTGTGGTGAGAAAGAGGTTTGTCTCTTCCTATGCATTTTCTTAAACACAAGGTATTATCGTCGCCTTTTGTCTACACTTGAATTTTCTGCCCGAAAGGAAGGGCGGCCCCGCTTTTGTGGGGTAACTTAGCAGGGCCGCCTGGGGTAGGAAGTATTGAATAATACATATGAGGTGTTGAAAATATGATAATCAGTAGGTTAGTGCATGTCAAGAAAATAAATACCACAATGTGGTATTTATACCTGCGTCGCATTACCATCAACCACGATTTTTTAAAAGCCTTGCTTCAGTAGCCAATCTTTTGTATCAGTCCATCTAGTAAATATAACAATTAAAGGAGCAACCCCCATGAATTCGGGTACGAACGAGCAATCAACAATCGACAATCTTTGCATTAACACCATCCGGACGCTCTCCATGGATGCGATACAAAAGGCCAACTCAGGCCACCCGGGTGCTCCCATGGGCCTCGCCCCAGCCGGATATGTACTGTGGACCCGGATCATGAAACACAACCCGAACAATCCCGACTGGCCCGACCGGGATCGTTTCGTTCTTTCCGGCGGCCACGGTTCCATGCTTCTCTATTGCCTTTTACACCTTACAGGTTATGATTTGAGTCTTGACGAAATCCGCGCCTTCAGACAATGGGGCAGCAAAACCCCAGGACATCCGGAATATGGTCATACACCCGGCGTGGAAACCACAACGGGTCCTTTGGGCCAGGGATTTGCCAACGCAGTCGGAATGGCCATGGCAGAACGACACCTGGCCGCCTGTTTCAACCAACCGGAAAACGAGATCGTTGATCACCACACTTATGTCATGTGCGGGGATGGAGATCTTATGGAAGGTGTGTCATCCGAAGCGGCTTCTTTAGCCGGCCACCTGGGCCTGTCCAGACTCATCTGCCTCTACGATGACAACAAAATTTCCATTGAAGGAAAAACCGACATTGCCTTTACCGAGGATGTGACCAAACGATTCGAAGCGTATGGATGGCAGGTCATCGAAGTGTCGGACGGAAGTGATCCCAAGGCCATTGAGAAAGCCCTTTTGGAAGCCAAAGCCGAAACTGGGAAACCCTCTATCATCAGACTGAAAACAATCATAGCCCACGGCAGTCCGAACAAACAGGGAACTGCCGATGCCCATGGTGCCCCTTTGGGGGAAGAGGAAATCAAACTGACCAAGGCGGCCCTGGGATGGGAGGAAACCGAACCCTTTGCCATACCCCAATTGGCACTGGACGCATTTCGCCGGTGCCGGCCAAAAGGTGAAGAGGCTGAATCAAGTTGGATGGAAACATATAAAGATTTCTCTCGGAAGCATCCCGAACTGGCCGACAGTTGGCTCAACGGTCTGACCCGCTTCATGCCGTGTGACTGGGAAGACAGACTGCCGAAATTTAATCCGGAAGAAGGCCCCATGGCTACGAGAGCCGCATCAGGCAAGGTGCTCAACGCCGCGGCAGACATTTTTCCCAGCTTGATGGGTGGTTCGGCAGATCTTGCACCGTCCAACAAGACATACATTGACAACAGCCATGAATTTCAAAAAAGCCATTACGATGGTCGTAATATTCGGTTCGGTGTCCGCGAGTTTGCCATGGGAGCCATCATGTCCGGCATGTTTCTCCATGGCGGAATCCGCCCATATGGCGGCACGTTTCTGGTATTTGCCGACTATGTACGCCCTGCCATTCGCCTAGCGGCGCTGATGAAGCTGCCGGTAATCTTTGTGTTTACTCATGACAGCGTGGCCGTTGGGGAAGATGGCCCCACACACCAGCCGGTGGAGCACCTGGCCTCACTGAGAGCGATTCCCAACCTGACTGTGATTCGTCCGGCAGATGCCACGGAAACAGGTGAAGCATGGAAAAAAGCGCTCATGATCAACGACCGACCGGTGGCCCTTATTCTTAGCCGCCAGAAACTGCCCATTCTGAACGCAGAACAGACCGCCCGCGGAGTGCATTATGGTGGTTACATCCTTTCCGACTGCAAGGACAAACCGGAGATGATACTCATCGCTACCGGGGCTGAAGTTCACATTGCTCTGGAAGCCCAAAAAATCCTGTTGAACAAAGAAGTTGCCACTCGTGTGGTGAACATTCCTTCATGGGAGATTTACGAAAAGAGGCTGGATTCTTATAAAAACCGAATTCTTCCGCCGAAAATCAAAAACCGCATCGCCATCGAAGCCGGCATTTCTATGGGATGGGAGCGTTACGTTGGCCTGGATGGGAAGGTCATCGGCATTGATGGGTTTGGAGCATCTGCACCTGGCGGGACGGTTCTTGAAAAATACGGATTCACTGCTGAAAAAATCGTCGACACTGCACTGCAACTGTTGAAAAAATAATCCAGTCAACAATACTAAGGATTGTGAATATAGCCAAGTTTTTATAGATTTCCGGATGTAACAAATGGTGAAGTCTAAAATTGGTTGGGCAAAAAAAAGCCCGGAGCGTTTGCTCCGGGCTTTTTATTCCATTTCCTTCTATCTAAGCCGATAGAGCGCTCAAATTAGAAGTTGATCTGCCATTTGGCACCAAAATACACAAGGTTGGGATTCGGATCGTTTGGACCGACCGTCCTATCATAATCATAGCTGACATAGCCGACTTCAGGAACGATGAAGAAACCCGGTGCGATGTTGACTTTGGCCTGGAGGTAAGCCTGCATTACAGTCTCTGCCTCTGCACCTTCAGTGTCCAGCTCAGCACTTTCATAACCGTAGCCGGCCTGGATAGACCACATATCGGATACATTAAAGTTAACAACAGCCAGTCCACCAAACGCAGCGTTGTCAACGGTTTCCTGGTTTGCATCGGTGCCTGCAACAGTGTTAATTGGTGGCAGGCCGGCATGATACGTAGCGATCGCGCCGTAATTACCGAAGTTCTGTCCAACGTGGCCACCCAGCTTAAAATCAAACACGCCGAAATTCATTCCGCCGCCGATACCAGCGACATAGGATTGAATGTCCGGGTCATTACCGGTTGCATAATCTTCCCCGTAGGAGTGGTAAGCACCAAAAACGTCAAGAAAGAAAGTATCACCCTTAAACTTATATGCAGCTTCGATTTTTGGGATGATCAAGTCCACAACGTAGCCGGCGCCGGCGTTATCCTTGGGATACGTTGGTTCTACTAAGGCAATTTTGAATCCACCGGTGCTCCACATTAACATGGCTCTCCGGCTTGTATAAAACTGACCAGCGCCCATCAGGGAGGCGTCACCACCAAGACCATATACGGTGGTTGAATAGTTACGCTGAGAGGTCGGGGGGTAGGTATGACCTACAAGGAGGCTGCTGCCGCCGCCAAAGACGTATACTCCGAAGAGTTTCCTCAGGTTAGCGGCCCCACTGTATTCGAATCCACCCATGATATTGTCACTCGCTTTTACCTTGGCGCCGATACGGGAGGTATCGTTCAGGTACCAATCGGTCCGGTTAACGTTGTCAACACCCTCAACATCTGAATCGACGGTAGCGTAAAAGGTGGTCATACGGGCGCTGCCGTAAAAGCCCCAGTCAGCTGCCATGGCTGGTGCGGCCAAGCACAGAATTGCAAAAATAATAAATAGTTTTTTCATCTGTCTCTCTCCTTTTTAACGAACTGCATTTTGATTTTACTGCAACCTAATCATTGTAATCGTACTACTTTACTGTAGGTCCGGCATGTTGCTCTCGGGGTCACCTCCTCTCCGTGAAATTATTTAAAAATCCAAATCCTTACGTTTGCATATAGCATACGTGGTTATGGATGGGGATACCTCCAGAATATTGAAGATGAATCGGGAGAAAATTTGATGTAATTTTTTCAAGAAATCGCCCAACCCGGCAGCACCATCCGGACAGACGATTGGTTTGTAGACAAAAGACTTGCCGAAAAAGGTTTTAAGCATATTGTGCATCCATCCCATGATTTGAACATTGTTCATTTGGTAGCATCACTCATGAAACGATGGTTACTTGGTACTTACCAGGGAGCGGCCAGTCCATACTCACTTGGTATACTACTTGGATGAATTCATATTAAGGTTCAATCGCAACAAAAACCCGGCGTCTTACGTCTTATGTAGACTATTTTACAAGTTGTAATGGCGTACCCAGCCGCTGTTAGCACTCCCAAGGGTGTATCGTTACCGTTCTTGGAAGGGGCACAGTAAACCTTACCCTCAACTCAGTTAATGAGGACCTGGACCACATGTATAGTATATGACAAAGTTAAGTGTTTTTAACAACGGTTCATATTTCTGTCAAGCACTTTTACTAATTATTTTTATCAACAATTAAAAAAAATGGTTTTTCCAGCCTTCATTACACACCTAATGCACAGCGTAACACTCTAATTATGTTTATTAAATAGTATATGACAGAGTTAGGTATTTTTTAACAACGGTTCATACTTCTGTCAAGCACTTTTACTAATTATTTTTATCAACAATTAAAAAAAAATGGTTTTTCTCCTTCAGTACACACCAAATACTCAACATAACACCCTAAAATAATTTATTAATTGGTTTTGATTGGTTATTTTTTGCTCACACTTGATCCAGTAGTAAAAGGAAAAAGAAAATTTGCAATTCTAAGTCAAAATACACGGTCAGAGTTGTAAGCAAAGAGTCGAAGCTAACCCCGAAGGGTCGGTTGGTAAATGGGTAATTGAGGAGTTTTTCACGAATGCAAAGCAGCTAACGGATATGGAGGGAGTCAATTGTCCGTCGAGCCCAATATGAGAATTTACAGGCAATCATTGAGAGAGTGAAGCGAGAAGCAATCTGAACCTTTCCCAGACATTACCAAGCGAAAGCGACTTAAGGTGCCTCATGAGAGTGCTCTGTTGGTCATAATGGCCAACAGATTATACGAATATAGGAAAAAGTTATAAAGTCATCTCTTGACTCATATGAAAACTAATAATAATGTAACGATATTAATAGAACATTGAGAATCCAAATTGTCATATTTCTTCAAAGAAGTTAACGGGAATCAAGTTAGTGTCCGTCCAGAAATGAGGGATTTTGGTCGAGATCAAGGCATGCGAAAAATTTTACCGGAGGTATATAGTTGATATTCCGAGGATTAAATTTTTCGCATAACGCAGATATCGGGAAAAATAACCATTTATGGATGGGCACAAGTTAGAAGAAATGGGCTGGAAAAAAACAGGCCTTCAGTAGGGAAGACTCCATGAAAGACCTTGGACTCCATGGGATCGCTGCTGACATCAAACAGCGGGGTTTTTTGTAATCTTAGCAAGGATGAAGCATTATCGAATGTTAGCTATGGAAGGAGGATGTGAATGTATGCATTAAAGCATGAAGAAAACGTATGTGCAACATGTCCGTCGCCTGATTGTCTCCTGAAATGTCAGTATATGGAATTCAGTAAAGAGGATGCCCATAAGGAGATCATGAAAGTGGTGAGAGGAGAGGATTCGGTTGTTTTGAAGGACTGCACCACCTGTTATGCCTGTGAGGAATATTGCAGTAGGGGAAACCATCCGTATTATCTGATATGCGAACGGCGGGAGGAAAAGGGAATTCTAACCGCCCCTAGGCCCATTACCAATCAATGGATCAACATGACGGAGATGCAGGGTAAATTCATGACCGGGAGTGTTGAAGACACGGTCATGTCCTGTTGTATGCTCCCAGAGTTAAAAAAGTTAGGGAGCGGAGACATTTTCGCCGAGATCGAATCCTCTTTCGTGTTCGGGGCCGAGTTCATGTGTCCGGCGGTTCATACCCATTTTGCCAAACCATCGGTCATAAAAGAGCGACTGCCGAAGGTCCTGGAACGGTACAAAGGGCTCGGGGTCAAAAAGGTAGTCTGCATGCACGATGAATGTTACGGCACCTTCACTTCAATTGCTCCAGCTTACGGTATGGAGGTTCCATTTGAGCCGGTTTACTACATGGATTATATCCTGGAAAGGCTGAAGGATTTGAAGGAAAGGATAAGACCTCTCGGTCTCAAAGTGGTCTATCAGAGACCTTGCTCCAACAGGTTGATTCCTGACAAGTTCCCGCTTGTGGAAAAAATCCTCGGTAAAATCGGAGTCGAAGTCCTGAATCGGACGTATGATGGCGAGAATTGCCTTTGTTGCGGGGACATCGTCAGGGCCATCTGTGGTTACCAGGCGGCTGATGACATTCAGAAACGGAACGTGGATGACATGGCGGCATCCGGTGCGGAATATTGCGTGTTCAATTGCCCATTTTGCCAGTCGGCCTTGTCTGACAAGGTCTCCAAGGCTGGTCTGAAACCTGTTCATATCATAGATCTTTGTAAAATGGCCATTGGGGAAAAGGAGGTATGATGCCATGAAGGATATACTTAAGCCGCTTGTGGATATTGTTGGAGAAAAAGCTGTTTCAAATCACGAGGAAGATTTGTGGTATTATTCACGGGATCCGGGCGTCCTTGAGCCCAAGAGGCCGGACTATGTCGTGGCTCCCAAGACCACGGAACAGGTCCAGGCTATTGTCAGACTGGCCAACGAGGAGAAAATTCCCGTAGTCCCCATGGGAAACGGCATGTCCTTGACCGGTATCGTTCGGCCTCTGAAGGGGGGCATCGTCATGGACATGAAGCAGATGAACAAGATCGTGGAAGTCAATGACAGAGGTCGATACGTGGTGGTGGAAGGCGGAGTTTCTCAAGGGCAGCTCAAGGCGTATCTTGAGGACAATTATCCCCATTTGAGACACAGCATTCCCGATGCGCCCCCCGGCACGACTATTGCGGCCAATGTGGCTCTCCATGGTCAGGGACGCTTGTCTATGCAGTACGGCTTCAATTCAGATATGGTTACCGGTCTTGAAGTGGTCCTGCCCAACGGAGAGGTCTGCAAGATCGGCTCCTGGTGTATGGGGCCGTACTGGTTTTCAAAAGGCCCCTCTCTCCCCGATCTATCCGGGTTATTCCTTGGCTGGCTCGGCACGACAGGCGTCTTAACAAAGGTTGGGCTCAGGCTTTACCCCCAAAAAAAGCTGAGGGATGTGGAAATTTTTGTTGTCGATCGTGCCGAACTTGTGGAGGACATTATATACCGGCTCAGCCACACCGAAATGACCGAAGATCTCACGGTCTGGTTCCAGCCCAAACCGCTCATGTTTAAGGGGAACTATCACATAACGGTATATTTTACCGGTGATACGGAGGAAGAAGTCGAATTTAAGCGAAAACTAATCTGGAATGCCGTGCAGTCTTATATTGACTCAAAGGATGGGGGCTTCATGGGGATCGCACCCATGAAATCCGGCCTCCTGGAGCAACCCCAGAGGACCATTTCCGTTTTTGCTGATGTGCCCAAGGGAGGCGGCTTTGAGTATTCAGGCCCCATCACACTGGTTGAGAACTTTCCGGAATATACGGCCATGTTCGAAGAGATTGCGGCCAAGTACAATCTTCTCTACGCGGCGACGATCCGGGTCATTGCCGGTGGCCACGCCATGATGTACGGTATGTCCTTTGCGTTTAACCGGGCGGATCAGGAAATGATGGACCGTGTCAAGACTGCGCTGGACGAGGCCACGGAGTTTGCCTTGGATCTGGGCGGAATTCCCTGGAAACCCAATGTTTCCGAGCAAGCAATGGCTATCCAAAGAATGGATCCTTCCACGCTCAGCTTGATGAAGATGGTCAAGGAGAACTTAGATCCGAACGGCATAATGAATCCTGGAAACTGGGAGGTGAACTGATGGAATACGTTCATGAATTAGAACACGGTAACCTGGTCCATCGCTGTTTTCGATGTGGCTACTGTAAGCTTCCTCAGGACTACGTGGATATCAATTGCCCTTCATACAAGGCAGCGAGTCTTGACACCTTTTCTCCGGGAGGAAGGATGTGGTTGATCAGGGCCTGGCTCAACGGAGAAATTGAAAGCAGTTCACGGTTTTGTGAAGTTATGTACTCCTGCGTCGCCTGCGGGAACTGTAAAGAACAGTGCGTTTTTGACGGATTTAAGGGCCAGCTGCTGGATATTTTCGAAGAAACCAAAGGCGAGCTGGTTGCCGATGGGCG
>DAOWNV010000046.1 GCA_030642405.1 Desulfosarcina sp. | reverse complement strand
GTCAGAAAGGTTTGGCGACAGAATTGCCCACCTTCACTTCAGTGACAATCATGGAAAAATGGATGAGCATCTGGCGGTGGGCCAGGGAACCGTAAGATTCGAGTTACTGATTCGGCTTCTGGTGGATATTGGTTATGACGACACACTCACACTGGAGGTCTTTGATACGGATCGTTCAATGTTGGTGAAAAGCATGGAGCAAATTAAAGCATTACTCTGATTCGGGTTCGTTTTTACGAAGAATTTCTATGATGCGGTTTAAATACTCCGGTGCTTTTTTCCTGGGAAATCGGCATGCCCCGGCTCCTGGGTGCCCCCCTCCTTCAAACGAGGCAAGCATCTTTCCCACGTTCACCTCACAGCCTTTTTTTAAAATGCTGTGGCCCACCTGGATACTAGACAGGTTTGCATCTTTATGAACAATTTTTACATTTACCGTACAGTCGGGAAACAGGGAGTAGACTAGAAATCGGTTTCCATCGGGAGCCGGGTCGAGGTTTCTAAAGTCGGTAACGGAAATGTGCTCCACCATTGTTGTGTTTGCTCGAAGTGGTTTTTCGTAAGCGATATTGGCTGATACAACCTGTCCGGTTCGCTCTTTCACTTTTTGGTCGTTCATCACCTGATCCATGGATCGTGTCCGTAACAGATCCACGAGATGTTCCCAATACCTCGTACCTTCAGGGTCGTTGTTGGTAAGGGTCATGGATAACAGAACATGGGGATACGCTTCAGGATGCAAAACCTCATCCATGGTCAAGTCTGCGGAATCGATGCGGTCGGTTTGGTGGACCAATTCAGCGTAGTTGCGGTCCAGCTTTCCCCTATAATACTCATAAATGATGCCGGCGGCAGATGGTGCTATCTTGAATGCGCCCCTTACGGGAAAGTCGGGTTGGTTGGAATAGTGGTGATCGAACCACAGGCTGCATTGATCGTGATAGGGCAAGTTGGCAATCACATCACCGCTTTTTACAGCTACTTGACGGTGCTGCATTTTGCTAGGCTGCGTCCATAGCACCGGTGGTTCGATTTGAAGCGCATCCATCAGCAAAACGGCGCATACCACACCGTCAAAATCGGGTCGGGTCACTATTCTCATTGGTTTGATTCCTTTTCCTGCAATAGATCATACCTCTGGGTAGATTTGTTAAGAAGACTGCCGACAAAACAAGGGTGCCACCGCTTATCTGGAGGATGGTCAATCGTTCGTTTAGTATTATCCATGCACTGATGGCGGTTACAACTGGAATTCCATTAATGAATACGGAGGCTCTGGAAGCTGAGACTTTTGAAAGTGCATAATTATATAACATGAACGCTACAACGGTTGCAAAAACCGTCAAATAAAGTACGGCAATAGTTGATCGCAGTGTTATGGCGCCCCAATGGAGGTTCGGTAACTCAAATAAAGATGGGATAAGAAAAAAAGAGGCGCCGTAGACGATTTGAATAAAGGTGATATCAAGGGACGAATAGTTCCGGCCCAAATCCCTGGCAAAGACAATGTAGAGCGAGGCCGAGATTACGGCGCCACCGATCAACAGATCCCCAAAGAGTGATCCGTGAAGAGCCGGTTTAAAATTGGAGTCTCCCACCGCGAGCAAGATGATTCCGCCAAAAGAGAGTACGATTCCGACGATGCGTGTGCCGCTTACGCGTTCCCCCAGCATTAGTGTACTTAATACAAGCACGACTACTGGGATGGTGGCTATTATCAACGAAGCTTTTGCGGCACTGGTATGTTGCAGACCGATGGTTTCAAAGATAAAGTACAGCCCGGGTTCAAACAAGGCCAGCAACACCATTTTTACATGGTCTTTGCGAGTAAAGTTGGGCCATTTCCATCCCCGTCGCAGTGAGATGAAAATCAGTGCTGCAAGTGAGAATCGGACAAACACCAGTGTAAAAGTAGGAACGTTCTCCAGAGCGATCTTGGTGGCCACGAAAGAAAGCCCCCAAAATATCATAGTTGCAACAAGTGCCGAGTAAGTTTTTATCGGATTCATACCACGCCGTGGGGCATCGGTGCAATCCGCTCCCCTCCCAATACATAGCCACCATCAAGGCGAATCACGCTTCCGGTCATGAAGGGTGCATCGTCCAACAAGAATCGAATTGCCTCAACCACATCATCCTTCCGGCCGATTCTATCCAGCAGTGTGTGATCCAAAATGGTCTGACGTTGATTGTCAGTTAAAAGACCCCACCCCCTGGTCTTAGGCCCGTGACGGGTTTCAACCACACCCAGCATCAACTCATTTACTCGAACCTGAGGCGCCCCCAAACGCGCCCAGGTTTCCGTGAGAAGAGAGATCCCCCGGTTTGCCGCAGCATATCCCTCGTTAAACAGATAGCCGGCCGGACCACTGCGGCCCACGATACCGGCGATCGAGGAGATGTTGACCACGGTGCCGTCTCCTGAGGCTTTAAGGTGAGGCAGGGCCGCTTCGAAAACCCATTGTTTGGATCTCAAGGTCGTGGCCATTTCCAGGTCCCACTGCTTTTGCGTGTACTTGCCATGAACCACCGGCCATCCGCCCCGCTCTATGTTGTTGATCAAAATATCCAACCGGCCAAAACGGGCGATTATTTTTTTTACCAAATCAGCAATTGCATCGGTATCCAACAGATCAATCCGTTCGATCAAATGATCTGTGCCCGTTTTTGCAAAATCGGTTTGCATGGCAAAAAGGCTTTCCGGCCAGTCATGCCAGGTAGCAGCCACCCGCTTTCCATGACGCAACAAATCGAGAGCTATGGCTTTCCCAATTCCTTTTATACTTCCAAGGACCAAGGCCACTTTATTTGCTTTTTTAGTCATTTGCTTTGTCTTGCTGCGATGGTTCGCAAATACGCTTTTACCCAATCCATGGCAATGACGAGCAAATCCTCATCGTTGTTTCGATCGCGATCAAGGGTTTTGGTATCGAAAAGTATGGTTGTTTTGTAATTAGGTGAAAACAGTTCCGCGCGGAACGCGTCAATGTCGTAAAGAGACCGGTACACCTTTTCTTTATGAACTGGTAGCAACACACCGGAAAAAAGTCGGTTTTTCAGGCTGATCAGCTCCAGCATCTTATCGTTTATTTGGTTGTAGCTGGTAATTTGCTGATCGGCCACCCATTCGGATACTGTTTGTTGCCCGCCATCGATAAATCCCAGGCAATGGGGCTCTCGAATCAGTGCCCAATGTTCCGTCTGTTTTCCTGTCTCCCTGTTGCGGGATACTCCCCGAGCTAGTGGATAGGTTCTGCAAGAGGAAGGTCTGGCGGGATAAACCCGGCAGCCGGAATTCGTGACAAAGGGACAGGTCCGTTGGTTCGAATCGCCAAAACGCAAAGAAACCACGGGAAATCCGGTTTCAGGACCTGTACTCTCTTCAGTGTATCTATGCAAAAATTCACCGGATGACATATCCAGGTATTGTTTCAAGCGCAGGACGTCATAGGGTGTTAATACCTGGTTCAGATCACGGCAGCAGGCATTGAAGCAGGGTACCTGCGGTGAGCAGGTAAAACGAAACGTCGAATTGTTTTTCAAAGGTGTTATTGGATTTTGCATGGTTGATTTCCGAAAACAGTATTAGTCAATAGGGGGCTCGTGGAGGGCAGTGGTAGCCTTGCCAGGCATTGATGTCAACCGCATTTCAGCAAAACCAGTCTGTTTTTTTAAGCCGGTAGTTTTAATCGCAAGTAACCGGACAATCCGTTATGAACCATTGTTAAATAGTTTTTATGTGGATTTAATACCATATCTTGTGCCTCCAAAAGGGGACTCAACGACATATAGACGATCCTGTGACCCATTGTAAGTAACTGCTTATCTATGGATTTTATACGGCCGAAATTTCTTGACAATGAATATACTGGATGATATTGATCTTACCTTGCGTTGCGAGATGACTATCTTACCGAATTTATACGATATATTCAATTGACGCAATCAATACTGTATTGCATTGAATTCATATCCGCACAACTTAAAGCAACAAACGGATATTGGGTTTTATAGATAAAAAAGTGTAACTGTCCGGGTCGAAACCATTCGGACACTCAACATTGAAGGGAGGTGCGAGGAACAGGAGGTTTTAGCCTTAGTTTCGGAAGGTAGGTTGAATAAAATGATTTTAACTAACCGTAGGAGGTATATTAAATGCCAAGTTTTGTAATTCAGGAAAAATGTGACGGCTGCAAGGGTGGCGACAAAACCGCTTGCATGTACATTTGTCCCAATGACCTGATGGTGCTGGATCCCAACGCCATGAAAGCCTATAATCAGGAACCGGATCAGTGCTGGGAGTGTTTTTCATGCGTGAAAATCTGTCCGACCCAGGCCATTGAAGTTCGTGGCTATGCCGATTTCGTTCCACTGGGAAGCTCCATCATGCCTATGATGGGTACCGAAGACGTCATGTGGACCTGTAAGTTTAGAAACGGCCTCATCAAACGTTTCAAGTTCCCTATCCGCACCACCCCCGAAGGCCAGGCCAATGCCTATGCCGATCTTAAGGGTCAGGATCTCGAAAGCGGTCTGCTCTCCACTCAGGAAGCGGACGGCGTGACCATTCCGACTCCTAATGTGTAAAATTCGGTCCATTTATTGTTGGAGAGACAACTTAAGAATTTGATTTTTTACAGGAGGATATAAAATGGCATTACCGAATAAACCTTTGGGTGAACTTAAGGCCGTGCTGGATCCCGAAGTCGTCGAAAAAGAGGTTGACATTCTCATCGTTGGCGGTGGTATGGCTGCCTGCGGAACCGCATTTGAAATTAAAAAGTGGCTGAAGGACGGCCAGAGTGTTTTGCTGTGCGACAAGGCCGCCATGGAAAGATCCGGTGCCGTGGCTCAGGGACTGTCCGCCATCAACACTTACGTGGGTGATAATCCAAAAGAAGACTATGTTCGCATGGTTCGTAATGACTTGATGGGTCTGGTCCGCGAAGACCTGATCTACGATCTGGGCTGCTATGTTGACGATTCCGTTCATCTGTTTGAAGAGTGGGGCCTGCCCATCTGGAAGAAAACCGACGACGGCAAAAACCTGGATGGAAAAAAGGGTAAGAAAATGGGGACCCTGAAGTCCGGTGCCCAGCCGGTCCGTACCGGTAAATGGCAGATCATGATCAACGGCGAATCCTACAAGCGTATTGTTTCCGAAGCCGCCAAACTGGCTTTGGGCGAAGAAAACATTATCGAGCGCTGCTTCATCGTCGAACTGCTTCTGGACGCCAAAGTCGAGAATCAGATTGCCGGTGCCGTTGGTTTTTCCGTACGTGAAAATATCGTTTATATCATCAAATGCAAAACCATGATGGTTGCCTGTGGTGGCGCGGTTAACATCTACCAGCCCCGTTCGGTCGGTGAAGGTAAAGGCCGTGCATGGTACCCGGTATGGAACGCCGGTTCCACCTACACCATGTGCATGAAGGTTGGTGCCGAGCTGACCATGATGGAAAACCGTTTCACCCCGGCTCGTTTTAAAGATGGTTACGGTCCGGTTGGTGCATGGTTCTTGCTTTTTAAAGCCAAAACTCTCAACGGTCTGGGCGAAAACTTTGCTGCCAGTGACGCCGCCAAAGCCGAGCTGGAAAAATACGCGCCTTACGGCACGGCTGCTATTACCCCGACCTGCCTGCGTAACCACCTCATGCTGTTTGAGTTGAAAGAAGGCCGCGGACCTATCATGATGGACACCATGACCGCTCTGGCCGATCTGGGTAAAACCATGGACAAGAAGGAGCTCAAGCACCTCGAGTCCGAAGCCTGGGAAGACTTCCTCGACATGACCTGTGGCCAGGCCAACCTGTGGTGTGCGCAAAACTGTGAACCGGAGAAGAAAAACTCCGAGGTCATGCCCACCGAGCCTTACCTGCTGGGTTCCCACTCCGGTTGCTGCGGTCTGTGGACCTCCGGCCCGGATCTGGATTGGGTGCCGGACAGCTACAAGATCAAAGCCCCCAACGGCAAGGTCTACAACCGTATGACTACCGTTAATGGTCTGTTCACCTCCGGTGACGGTGTGGGTGGTTCAGGACACAAGTTCTCTTCCGGGTCCCATGCAGAAGGTCGGATCACCGCCAAACAGATGGTGCGATACGCTTTGGATTTTGCCGATTTCACGCCGACCCTGAAGCAGTCCAATAAAGAGCTGGTTGACATGGTCTACAAGCCGGTCCGGACCTTCATGGATAACAAGGACTACACCACTGCTATCGACATTAACCCCAACTACATCAAACCCAACGGTATGATGTACCGCCTGATGAAGGCCACCCATGAGTACGGTGCCGGTACCGCCACCTTCTACCAGACAACTTCCAAGTGTCTGGAAGTTATCATGGATCTGCTCGCCACCATGCGTGAAGACTGCGAAAAAATGGCTGCCGGTGACCTGCATGAGCTGATGAGATGCTGGGAAATTGAGCATCGCATCTGGACGGTGGAAGCCCACTTGCGCCACATTCAGTTCCGAAAAGAGACCCGCTACCCTGGCTTCTACTATCAGTCGGACTATCCGGGACAGGATGACGAAAACTGGTTCTGCTTCGTCAACTCCAAGTACGATGCGGAAAAGAATGAATGGGATATCTTCAAGAAAGATTACGTCAAGATTATCCCGGACTGATGAAATGTCGACGGATGTTTTTTTAGTCGAATAGCAACACGCCTCCAGGTGCCTTTGCGGCGCCTGGAGGTTTTTATTACTGACCCGAAGGCTTTCGTTATAGTTTTCGGGTAGTACCCATCCGGGATTAATGTACCCGGAAAAGATGCTGGCTTCATTGGAGCGCGAAACCGGCATCTGGAGACCGAATGGTATCGGTTTCCAGTTCCCCGTTTCCCGTTTTAAAAAAAGGGTATTGCCCGAAATCGATGGAATTTAGACAACCATTTGTATTCATGACTTTTTAGAAACGTTGATGCACGGAGGGATAGCATGACAAACAACAAAGCAGCCCCTGCGAGTGGAAGCATTATGGTGGTCGGAGGCGGTAGTGCAGGTCTGACCACGGCAATCGAGGCCGCAGAAGTGGGGTATGAGGTGTTTTTGGTCGAAAAGAATCCTTATCTGGGTGGACGAGTTGCACAGCTGAATCAGTATTTTCCCAAGCTATGCCCTCCGACCTGTGGATTGGAGATTAACTTTCGGCGAATCAAAGACAATCCGAGAATCAAGGTTTTCACCCTGGCGGAGGTGGAAAAGGTTAGCGGTGCACCCGGTAACTACACAGTCAGTGTGAAGATGAATCCCCGTTACGTAAACGAAAACTGCACCTGCTGCGGAGACTGCATAGAAGCTTGTGACATGGAAGTAACAGACGAATTTAATTTAGGCATGGGAAAAACCAAAGGCGTTTATCTGCCTTTTGAAATGGCTTTCCCGGCAAAATTCGTTATTTCTCCCCAGATCATTGGGACCGAAGATGCAACAAAGGTGAAAGAGGCATGCAAATACGATGCGGTGGATCTGGATATGCAGGCAAAAACCGTCAAATTGCCTGTGGGCGCCATTGTCTGGGCCACCGGTTGGGAACCGTATGATGCACACCGGATCGACAACCTTGGTTTCGGCCAGTACGATAACATCATTACTAATATGATGCTCGAACGTTTGGCATCCAAATCCGGCCCCACCCAGGGCAAAATTCAGCGGCCTTCCGACGACAAGGCACCAGATAGCGTGGCTTTCGTGCAATGTGCGGGTTCCCGTGATGAAAATCACTTGCCCTATTGTTCCTATATCTGCTGCATGGCCTCTTTGAAACATGCCACTTATATCCGCGAGCAGTATCCGGACACCAAGATTTACATCTTCTACATTGACATCCGTTCACCCGGAGATCGCTACGAAAAATTTTACAAGAAGATCAAAGAAGACAAGAACGTCATCTTTATCAAGGGTAAAGTAGCAGAAGTCAGCGAAGATCCGGAGACAAAGAATATCACCGTGGTTGCCGAAAATGCGGTTACCGGAGAGAAAATTCACCAGACGGTGGAAATGGCCGTTTTGGCCACGGGCATGCAGCCCACTGCAGTCAACGCGCCGCTGCCTGCCGACCTAAAGGTCAATGATGATGGATTTTTCATCAACGACTTTGAAAAAGGCGGTCAGTTTGCCGCCGGCTGCGCCACCAAGCCGGCCGACGTGATTTCATCCAACCAGAATGCGACCGGTATGGCCCTGAAAGCCATTCAAACCCTGGTGAAAAGGTAGGAGGTAAACCATGGATAAGAAGTTTGGTGTATATATCTGCGAAGGTTGTGGCATCGGGGAGGCCCTCGATGTGAAGGCCCTGTGAGGTATTCCTGAGGAAGAGGGTGTGCCTGTAAAAACCCATCCTTTTCTGTGCGGTAAGGAAGGGGTTGAATTTTTAAAGAAAGATATTGCAGGCGGTACGAACACGATGGTGCTGGCGGCCTGCTCCCGTCGGGTCAATTTCGATATTTTCCGTTTCGACGGCTGCATCGTAGATCGTGTCAACCTGCGCGAGGGTGTTGTCTGGTCCCATCCCCGTAGTGAGTTTCCCGCACTGACTGAAGAGGAAAAAGAGGACGAGGACAATTTCGACCGCGTTCAAATGATGGCCGAAGACTATATCCGCATGGGCATGATACGCGTTGAAAAAGTTGATCTGCCCGAACCGTACAAGCTTGAGAATCTCTCCAGAAGAATCCTGGTTCTGGGTGGTGGGATCACCGGTATGTCTGCAGCTCTCGATGCAGCGAAGGCTGATTTCGATGTTACCATCATAGAAAAAACTGTAGCCTTGGGCGGTTATGCAGCCCAAGTGAGAAGCCAGATTCCCGTATCCGCACCTTACGACGCACTGATTTCACCTGTTGTGGCAAAAAAAATTGCTGAAGTGGAAGCCAACCCCAACATTGCCGTAAAAACGGAAACCGAGGTGGCACGTATTGCCGGACAGCCTGGTGAGTTCACAGTGACGTTTAAAAAGCCCGGTGAGAAGCTTCCTTTCGACGTACCATTTCCGTTGCCCGATGAGATGATGGTGGATGAAAACGGGAAGGAACTTGACGTTGAAAAACAGCGTGAGGCGTATCTGGCTTATAATGAGGGAAAAAATGACATCCTTCAACTCGACCCGGAAGGGGAACTGTTCGGCGCCGTGATTCTGGCAGCCGGGTGGCGGCCGGATGATCTTTCCGAGGGTGACTACAGTCACTTGGGATATGGAGAACTTCCCGACGTCATCACTAACCACCAGTTCGAAGAGCTCGCCAAAGTCGGTAAGATCATTCGTCCCTCGGACGGCAAGGAGGCAAAATCCGTGGTTTTCGTCCAGAGCCCCGGAAAAAATGAATCCGACGAAGACTTTGCCTATGCCGGTGCGGTAACCAGCATGGTTTCTTTAAAACAGGCCAAGTATGTGCGTGAAGATTATGCAGACGGAAAGGCCTTCATTTTTTACCAGCACATGCGCACGCCTGGGTTCTCTGAGCTATTTTATAAGGGGCTTCAGCAGGATCCTGGTATATTCATGACCAAGGGCGCCGTGATGGGGGTGAGCAAAAACGGCAACGGCATGATCGTTGATGTCGAAAACACCCTTTTGGGTGAAAAACTCCAGGTAAAAGCAGATCTGGTTGTTTTGGGTGCCGGTATGGTTCCGGTGACCAAGGACGATCCTGTGGTCAACCTGGCCTATCGTCAGGGACCCGGTTTCAGAGATATCGATCTGTTTAACGGTTATGTTGACTCCAACTTTATCTGCTTCCCCTACGAAACCCAGCGGACAGGTATTTATGCCGCCGGCGCCATTCGCCGATCCATGACGATGGAAGAGTCCATGGACGATGCATCGGGTGCGGCACTAAAGGCAATTCAGTGTCTAGAGTCGGTCAACCGCGGTGTTTCCGTTCATCCGCGATCCGGTGATATGACCTTCCCGGATTTCTTCTTCCAGCGCTGCACCCAGTGCAAACGCTGTACGGAAGAGTGTCCCTTTGGCGCACTGGACGATGATGAAAAAGGGACGCCTAAACCCAATCCCACCAGGTGTCGCCGCTGTGGGACCTGCATGGGCGCATGCCCTGAACGTATCATTGGATTCGCCGATTATAATATCGATAGCATCGGCTCCATGGTCAAAGCAGTAAACGTGCCGTCCGAAGATGATTACACCGAACCTCCAATGCGTATTTTGGGGCTGGTTTGCGAAAACGACGCTTACCCCGCATTGGATATGGCCGGTCTCAATCGGTTGGGCTACTCGGCGGATGTTCGAATCATTCCCATCCGTTGTCTTGGATCCATGAACGTTATCTGGATCAAAGATGCCCTGTCCCAGGGGATGGACGGTGTCTTTCTACTGGGCTGCAAACACGGTGACGATTACCAGTGCCATTTTGTTAAAGGCTCCGAGTTGGCCGATATTCGTATGAAGAAAATCGGCGATGCTTTGTCCAGCCTGGCATTGGAAAGTGAGCGTGTGGCCCAGTTTGAAGTGGCTATCGATGACTACGACAAGGTTCCTCAGATCATCAATGAGTTCGTGGAATCTATCGAGGCTCTGGGACCCAACCCGTTCAAGGGTTTCTAATTGAATGAATACGATTGAAAGGCGGTGATCGCCGCCTTTCTTATTCATCTTGCCTAATGAGGAGGTTTTCAATGGCGGATTCATATATGGTTGACCCCGATGTTGGGTTTATCGAAGAAGTGAGCAGATTAGGGGGGGCGGATGTTAAGAAGTGTTTCCAGTGTGCCACCTGTTCCGTGGCCTGTCCCATCTCCCCGGATACCAAACCCTTTCCCCGAAAAGAGATGATTGCAGCCTCTTGGGGCTTGAAAGACCGCTTGATCGGCAACGGCGATGTCTGGTTGTGTCACAACTGCGGCGATTGTTCCACCCTGTGTCCCCGCGGCGCCCAGCCAGGCGATGTTCTCGCCGCGATTCGTGCAGCTACGGTAATAGAGTACGCGACTCCCAAATCGTTGGCTAAAATGGTCAGCGATCCCAAAAAACTGCCCATCCTGTTGGCCATCCCTGCGGCGATTTTTCTCGTGCTGGGTATGCTGCTAAAAATTGTGGGCATCGACTGGCTCAACCTCAATCCCACCGGCGACCACCTGTGGCAGGCCGATTACATTAGTAATTACCTGGTGGATATTATTATGATCCCCACATTTTTGGGAGCCGTAACGGTTTTTGCCCTGGGCTTGAAACGTTTTTTTGTCGACATGCATGCCAATGCCCTGGCCGAAGGAAAAACCGATAAAGAAAAGGTCGATCCGGCTGAGTTCGTTCAGGCCTTGATTAAAATTGTACCTACGATTATGACGCATAGGAAGTTTAACGAGTGCGGTGAAAACAACGAACGGACCACCGCCCACATGATGGTGCTCTTCGGCTTCATTGGTTTGTTCGTCGTTACCAATTGCTTTTTTGCAGCTGAATGGGTTTTCCACATCGAAGGCCCTTACCAACAGATCAATCCGATTAAATGGTTGGGAAACGTTGCCGGTATTTCCCTGGTTCTCGGTGGACTGCTATTGCTGAAAAACAGGTTGGCCAAGAAAGACCAGATTTCCAGCTACTGGGATTGGTATCTTGTGGGGTTGGTGTTAACCCTTGGTGTTACCGGAATGCTGACAGAGATGCTTCGCCTGGGTGGCATGTATGATCTGTCCGCCTTCATTTACTTTATTCACCTGCTCTCCGTTTGGGTTCTGTTTGCTTATACGCCGTTTTCAAAACTGGCCCACATCGTCTATCGGACGGTGGCTATGGCCTATCAGGAGTATAGCGGCCGCAAATAAATTATGGCAGTATATGGGGTGGTGTGAAAAGGGGAGCCATTTGGCTCCCCTTTTTTATATCTGGATTGATTATGGCAGGTGGTGGCGTACCGTAAAGGAGGACGACCCCGGGCTGTAAAAATCCTTGTCAAGGGAGGAATCGCTATATCTTCAGCATCTGTTTGAGTATGTAGTACAGCAACGGCATAAAAATTGCTGGCAGCATGTTTCCAATTTTAATTTTGGTCATCTCCAACATGTTTATACCGATGGCAAAGATCAAAAGCCCACCCACAGCTGACATCTGCTGCACGACGGCAGGCACCAAAAACGGTTTGATCAAGGATGCCCCAAGGGTAATTGTCCCCTGATAAACCAGAACGGACACGGCGGAAAACAAAACACCAATCCCGAACGTCGAGGCGAAGATAATGGAGGTTACCCCATCTAAAACTGATTTGGCGAAAAGGGTCTGGTGATTCCCGGAAAGACCACTCTCCATGGACCCCACAATGGCCATGGCCCCCACACAAAAAATCAGGCTGGCGGTGACAAAGCCTCGGGTAAAGCCGCTGCCCTTTTCCCCCAGGCGATTTTCAACCCATTTTCCAAGCTGCTCCAGCTTCAATTCAATATTGAGCATCTCTCCCATGGCACTGCCGATGGCCATGCTGAAAATCACAACCAGGATCCGGTCTGTTTTAAGGGCGCTTGATATGCCGATCAAAATCACCGAAAGGGATATCGCATGGATGATGGTTTTGTTATACCGTTCAGGTATGCCGTCTCGGCACAGGATACCCACAAGGCTTCCAGCAATGATTGCCAGAACGTTTACGATGGTTCCAAACATTTTTCCGTCCTTTTAATAACCCCCATGTCTTGCGGGTAAAACAAAGCATGAAATACTTGCAACGTTGAAAAAATGGTAGTAACCATTACATTTTAAAAAACAAAACAAAATTATGAGGAATAGCTACGACCCAAAAGTTAGATACCACATTTATTCAAGTTGTTCATCCTGTTTGTTGTGGAATAGACGTTCACAAAAAAATATAAGTCCGTCTCATTACAACTTTATTATGGCATATTTAAATTGAATTGCCCCCCGATCTATCGATGCCTGATAATTATGATAACCGGATTTGAGTTGTGATCAGTCTAAAATTCAATTGCATTGCAGGTGCGCTGCTGATCGGGTTCTTATTCATTCCTGCC
>DAOWNV010000204.1 GCA_030642405.1 Desulfosarcina sp. | reverse complement strand
TCGCAGGTCACCAGATACGGTTTCCCACTCATGCTGCTTTTTGTCGCGGCGTGTCGGATGAAATCTTCCGTGGTTTTTATCCAGCGTTTTGCATAGGCGTATTTTTTTCGAATGTGCTCTCCCGCCTCTTCACCATCATAAATGTTATCGTTCCGGTTAAACGTACACCCTGATGTTTTAATGTAGCTGAACAGATGCTCGATCTCCTCTTCCATCCCGGCATGGGACAAACAAGGTAAGAATACAATGGAACACAAAAAGGCCATGGCAACAATTGCCAGTCCTGCAAGGCTAATTTTTCTCATCTTGTGAAGGGTCCAACTTAAAGGTAACAAAAAGAGGGTTGTGATCGGAGGTGGAAACCACAGGTATCGTTGCACTACCCGGTTTTAATCCACGATAGTAAACATGGTCGATATCGTACCCAAAAAAACGGGAGCGATGATTTTCACCAAACTTTACGGCGGTTAGTCCAAGCCGTTTGACCATTGCATTGACATAGGCGTTGCGCCCGGAGGACCAGGTGTTAAAATCGCCTGAAACAATCATTGGCCCACGGTGGTCCGCCAGAATGCTTTCCATGCGGTCGATTTGTTTTTGGAATGCGGTTTGATTGATTGTAAAATTGATCCCATGGATGTTCGCCACCAAAAGCTCACGATCCGTCCCTGACATTGGATATCGGGAAACAAGAACGCTTTTCGGTATACGAATTATGGGTTCCGTTTCCCGAAACATGCAGGTGAAATTGGGTGTTGTTCGGGCTGCAATAAGAACGCCGGAGGAAACATCATTGTATTCAAATGCCTTCGACATATCCCACTTGTAGCCCGCATGTTGGAGCAATTCTTTCAGGTTATCGGTTAGATACACTTCCTGAAGAACAAGGATATCCGTATTCCGGGTTATTTTTTCGAAATCCTCGGCCCACCCTTCCTTTTTCCCTTTGTAGATATTCCAACTGACCATGGTGAAGCTGTCAGCACTCAGCTCTTGGTGACGGTTTTTTCTGTCCGATTTGTCGTGGCTCACATCATCGGGAAATAACGAGTCACGGTTAAGGCAATCATTCGGGCATTCGGCGACTTGTTTAACTGTTTCGATGGTATCCCTGTGACTGACAATCCAGTTTTCTTTGGGAATCCGCAAACACCCGGAAAACAGCAACAGAACCATTACCAGGATACAACCAACCCACCAAGGAGGCCGTTTTTTTTTGCTATCACAAAATACACCACAGGCGGCAACCTGTGAGGTCGTTTTTCCATCTTTCATTCGTACCATCCTAATATCAGGCTCAATGTATGGTGGGCTTGTCGTCTTGGTCCTTTTTTTTGCCGTCGATAACGGTAAATTTGGATCGATGTCTTTTTTGCCTGTGAGAAAAATATTTCCATCGCCACCAGTCGGGGTTGAGCCATTGGGTCGGACGTCGGAAGTAGAGCCAAGCCAGGCCGATGCCTCCCAGGTGATAGGCGCCATGGGCATTGGTTTGGGCCAAAAAGGTCAAAGCGGTGACAATAACGGTGCCATAGCTGATATATTTGGCCTTGATGGGCAAGACGAACATCAACAAGATGGTGGACTCGGGTGTAAGAAGCCCGAAAACAACGATCAGGGACAAAAGACTCGGCATCATGCCTGCGCAGGAAACGCCAAAAGAGGTAAGACTGCCGAATACCAGGCATGCAACCATTCCACCGATGGCGGCAATAACGTATAATGTTAAAAAGCCCTTAGTCCCTAATGCCGATTCGATGGTACCGGCAAAAAAATAGAAGACCAGGCAGTCGATCAAAAAGCCGATAGGTGCGCCGGGGTCATGGATAAATGGATGCGTCACTACCTGCCATAAGTAAAAAGAACCGCTGGAAATGGGGTTGAGGGCCAACCAATGAAAAATCGGTATCCCCATCCAGCGCTCTCCGATCAGTTCGATCACGTAAACCGATACATAAATAGCCAGTATGGTTTTGCCGACCCGTGTCATTGAAGTTCCGAACCCGATGGGTTTACGATGACCTTGGGGATACATATATCTATTTTAACCTTTCTTGGTTGATCTTCTCAATCGGTTATCTATAATTAAGGAAATTATCAGGTTTGTTTGGGATTAACAAGGGAGATGGTGTGAAGAATTGATGAAAAAAGGAACAAGCCTATGAAATATGATTTCGACAAAGAGACCAACCGCAAAGATACCCAATCCACCAAATGGGGTGTGATTCAGGACCCAGGCGATCCATCCAAGTGGCTCGCCACCGATGACTATTTCGGTGATGATCGGATTGTGCCCATGTGGGTGGCCGACATGGATTTTCCTTCTCCGAAACCAGTGGTCGATGCTCTGGTGAAGCGGGCACAGCATGGTATATACGGGTATTCCCTTCGAACGGATAGCTACGACCGTGCTGTGGTCGATTGGATGCAAGAACGTCACGACTGGAAAATCGAACCCAAATGGATCGTATCCACACCCGGTGTGGTCCCAGCCGTCAATTTCCTCGTGCGTTCATTTGTAAAACCGGGTGAGAAAGTGTTGATCCAGAGACCAGTCTACTACCCTTTTTTCTCAGCCATCGAGAACAACGGCTGCGAGATCGTTTCCAGCAGCCTGATTCTTAAAAACGGCCGCTATGAAATGGATTATAAGGATTTTGAGAAAAAGGCGGCAGACCCGGCAACAAAGCTCTATATCCTGTGCAGCCCCCACAACCCGGTAGGAAGGGTTTGGACCCTTGAGGAACTGCAACGAATTGGTGAAATCTGCCTGAAACATCACGTCTTGATCCTTTCCGACGAGATCCATGCAGATTTGATCTTCAGCGGGCATAGGTTCATTCCGATGGCAACCATCAACCAGGCCGTGGCAGATCATACAATCGTCTGTACAGCGCCGAGCAAGACATTCAATCTGGCGGGCCTTCACACATCCAACATCATAATTTCCAACCAAAAGGCAAGGCAGCGATTCGTGAAAACCCTGAACCGTTGCAATATGGCTGGGTGGGCAAATCCGTTCGGTGTGGTGGCCTGCGAAACCGCTTATCGGAAAGGAAAGTCGTGGCTTGAGCAGGTAATTGCTTATATTGAAGGAAACCTTGATTTTCTTGCGGACTATATCAAAAGGTATCTTCCTGAAATCAAGGTCATAATGCCCGAGGGAACCTACCTGGTTTGGCTGGACTGTAGAGGGCTTGGTATGGACCAATGGCAGCTAAGGGACCTGATGCTTAACAAGGCAAAGGTTTTTTTAGATGATGGATATATTTTCGGTCCGGAAGGCATAGGATTCGAGCGAATCAACATTGCCTGCCCTCGGTCGATTCTGGCCGATGCACTGGAGCGAATAAAACATGCGGTAGATGAAATTAACGATTGAAAAAAATAAAACCCAACAATATCAGGCCAATACCTACCAGGTGAAACATTTTCAGGGATTCCCCCAATAAAAGTATCGCCAATATGGCGGCAAATACGGGGATCAAATTTCGGACCCAGTTGGTTATTGCAAGACATCTACTGCGTTGACACTGATACGGGATTGGGGCATAACACGATAAATACCTTTTTTGTACAATCCGCTACCCCACTTCCTGGAGGAACAATCATGAAACAAGGCAAGTGCCCCAAGTGTGGTTCCGAAAATGTTTTCACCCCTGATGATTTGCCTTTGAAAAGCGGTCCTTTCGGAAGCAACTCCATTCCCATCAGCCTGACGTCCATGGCAGCCCTTGACAACTACGTGTGTATCGATTGCGGTTTTGTGGAAAGCTATGTGTCCGATGAGTATTTTTTGAAAAAAATTCCCAAAAAGTGGACACGGGTAATCGATAAGGATTCGTAATGCCATTCCTCCGCTCCAGCAACCGCATTCGCGGTATTCGCCATTTCGGTATGATTTCCCGGGTCCTGATGAAACATGGCATGGGGGAGATCGTCGATCGCCTGAAAGGGCGCCGCGGAACCATCGCCAAAACGGGGCTTCCCCATCCGGCGCGTGTTCGGCGTACCCTGGAAGAATTGGGTCCCAGCTTTATCAAGCTGGGTCAGCTCATGAGTACCCGTGGCGATCTGTTTCCTCCGGACTATATCGACGAGTTGACCAAACTGCAGGACCAGGTGGCCCCGGTGCCTTTTGATGGTATTCGCCGGCTGATCGAGTCCGAGTCGGGGCAGACGCTGGACCAGCTGTTCGATGGCATTGAGGAAACGGCCATGGCCGCCGCTTCGGTAGCCCAGGTTCACGTTGCACACCTGAAAACCGGAGAAAAAGTAGCTGTCAAGGTCATACGTCCCGACATCGAAAAACGGATTCGAAAAGATATTCAGGTGATGTATTATTTCGCCCAACGATTGGAACGATCCTTTGAACTGGGCCGCATTGTGGGGGCGGTCAATCTGGTCAAAGAGTTCGAACGTACCATTTTCCGGGAACTGGACATGCTTATCGAAGCCGGCAACATAGAACGGTTCACCCGGAGCTTTAAAAAGGTCGACGAAATCCATATTCCCAAAGTGTACTGGGATTTTTCATCCAAATCGGTCCTTGTTATGGAGTATATCGACGGGATCAAGATTGATCACGTTGATGAAATAAGGCGTCAGGGCATAGACCCGAAAGAAGTTGCGCTGATAGGACTGCGCTCTTTTTCGCGACAGCTCATGGATGCAGGTATTTTTCATGCCGACCCACATCCCGGGAATACCATCGTCTTGTTTGACGGTCGGGTCAGCCTCGTTGACTTCGGTATCGTAGGCTATCTGGACGAAGAGACCATGATGCAGATCGCCCATCTCTTCCTGGGTTTTGCCGAACACGATTACGATATGGTGATGGAGGCGTTCGAGGCCGCCGGACTGGTCGACCCTCGGACCGTTGACCTGAAGAGTTTCCGGACGGATCTAAAAGAGGTGGCCGAGCCTTTTTATGGCAGATCGTTAAAAACAATATCGGTGAAGGACGTTTACGACCAGGTGATGCGGCTGGTGTTCAGGTACCGCCTTCAAGTGCCCCGAAATTTGCTGCTTTTGTTTAAAACCTTCATACAGACCGAGGCACTGGGAAAGATATTGGGATCGGAAGCCAGTCTTCTGGAAGTGACCCGTCCCTATGCGAAGAGATTGCTGAAAAGAGGTTATGAAGCCCATAAGATAGCCAAAAACATGGGTAAGGATATCAAAATGTTCGGT
>DAOWNV010000201.1 GCA_030642405.1 Desulfosarcina sp. | reverse complement strand
TTCCGGCAGGTTCCGGTATAACTCCGCATAATCCAAACCATAGCCTACAAGAAATCCTTCATCCAAGGTTGTGCAGACATAATCGACGATTACCTCGGTTTCTCTGCGTTCGTGCTTATCAATAATTGCACAGATCTTGATACTGCTGGGGCCAAACCGCGCCAGGTGATCGATCAAATATGCCATTGTCAGTCCGGTATCGACAATATCATCGACCAACAACACATCTTTACCGCGGATATCGACATCAATGTCTTTTTTCAGTGTAATACTCTCTGATGATACAGTATCGGCACCATAACTGGAAGCTTGAAGAAAATCGACTTGTATTTTTTCAAGTGTCAATTGACGAACCAGATCGGCAAGAAAGATAAAAGCACCTTTGAGCACTCCAATCAGAACAACCTCCCGATCTTGATAATCATTTGAAATACGTTGTGCAATTTCAGCAACTTGATGCTGGATATCTTCCCTTTTTAAAACTTGTGTGAATTCCGGCATATCCGATATTTCCGTCCATTGTTTAGCGTTTCTGGTTTACAACCCAGTTGCAGCCAACTCCTCCACTATTTTCTTCTGCTCGGCAGTTAACTCCTTGGTGTTATTCACGGAAACAGTTACGTAAAGATCCCCCTTCGTACCGCCCTTCATCCGGGGAAGCCCATGGCCGGACAAGCGCATTCGCGTCTTATGACTGGTTCCCGGAGGTATTTTTAGGTTCAACTCTCCGCCATCTATTGTAGGAACCCCAACTTGCGCACCCAAAAGAGACTCGCTGAGCCGGATGGTGATGGTCGTGTGCAGATCATACTCCTCGGAAGTAAAAACGGAATCTGCGCTCACACGGGATTTAATATACAGGTCACCGGGAGGCCCACCGTATCCGCTTTGCTCGCCCTTACCGGACAGCCTAAGTTTCTTTCCGGTAATCATTCCAGGGGGAATTTTAACAGATATATTCTCGTTTCGGCCTTGATGCTGAAAAGTGATAGTTTTGTTGGTTCCTTGGGCCACCTCCTGAAGTGTCAAGGGCAATTCATAGACCAGATCAGATCCTTTCACCGGCGCCCGTCGTCTCTGTTTGCCACCAAAAGGAGAACCACCACCAAAAGAAAATCGTCCTCCCTGGCCTCCAAAACCAAACTCTTTCAGGATGTCTCCCAGATCCACATTCCTAAATATATCCTCTTGTGAAAAACGTTGGTGAAAGTCCGTAGAACCGAACGTATCGTATTGATGACGCTTTTCCTTATCGCTAAGTACGGCATAGGCCTCACTGACCTTTTTAAACATCTCCTCCGCGTGTTTATCCCCTTTTGAATGGTCCGGGTGATATTTCATTGCCAATTTACGGTAAGCCTTTTTGATCTCGGTATCCGTAGCGCTTTTGGATATGTTCAATATCTGATAATAATCCGTTTGGGACATAGATTTTTTCCTACCCCTTTCCTAAATCATACGATATTTTGCACAAAAAATAAGGTGCCGGCATTTTAATGTCAAGCGGCTTAATTCATTGCAGACAACAAGCATTTCCTAAGACCTTTAATCGGTTTGAGCAAGTCAGGTCCTTTATAAATACACCGCGTTCAAGCCTAAAAATAAATTGGACCGCTTTTGATTAAACAACACTACCGGCTCTTCCAGATACGCAGGTGCACCATAAGAACGGAAATGGCCGCGGGGGTCATACCCTCAATGCGGGATGCCTGGCCCAACGATGCCGGACGAACGGCGATCAGTTTCTCCTTTAACTCCCTGGAAAGGCCGTGGACGGTGTCATAATTGATGCCTTCCGGAAGCTTTATCTGCTCCAAATGTTTGAACCGGTCAATCTCTTTTAGCTGGCGCCGTATGTATCCTTCGTATTTGATCTCAATCTCCACTTGCCGGGCGACCTGCCCTTTTAGAGGCGGTTTAACCGGTGCCAATGCCTTTACAAACTCGTAATCCAGTTCAGCCCGTTTGAGCAGTTGGGATAAATGGATGCCGTTTTTAATAGAAGGCGTCCCCTTTGCTTTCAGGTAGGCATTGACCTCGGGCAACGGTTTGATCACCGTCTTTTTCACACGCTTGATTTCCGCCTGGATTTGTGCTTTTCGGTCACGGCTCTCCCTAAGCGTGTCCGCAGCCACCAGGCCGAGTTCATGTCCGATTTCCCCAAGGCGAAGGTCGGCATTGTCTTCCCTTAAAATCAACCGATACTCTGCCCTTGAGGTAAACATGCGGTATGGCTCCCTGGTTCCTTTCGTCACCAGATCGTCTACCAATACCGCCATATAGGCCTGGCTGCGATCTAATACAAACGGTGGCCTTTCCTGCACGTCACACGCGGCATTTATTCCAGCCCACAACCCCTGTGCTGCAGCCTCTTCGTATCCCGATGTCCCGTTGATCTGTCCTGCCATATACAGGCCTTTGATTCTCTTGGTCTCAAGCGTGGGGTTCAGTTGTACAGGATTGATGAAATCATATTCAATGGCGTAGGCAGGGCGCATTATCTCAGCTTCTTCCAAACCAGGAACAGATCTGACCACTTGGCACTGTACGTCCATTGGTAGGCTGTTCCCCAGTCCCGAAGCGTAGACCTCCCGTGTATCAAGCCCCTCAGGTTCCAGAATAACCTGGTGTCGGTCGCGGTCCGGGAAACGAACGATTTTATCTTCGAACGAGGGGCAGTATCGGGCAGGGACCCCTTTAATGGTTCCTCCGTAAAGGGCGGAAAGGTGAAGATTTTCCCTTACCACTTGGTGAACACGTTCGTTGGTGTGCCCGATGTAACTGTGAACCTGGGGCAACCGTTCCGGTGGCTTTGAAAAAGAGAAAAGTCGGACTGTTTCATCCAAAGGTTGTGATTCGAATTGAGTAAAATCGATACTGTCCCGATGAAGCCGGGGGGGCGTTCCTGTCTTCATCCGGCCCAGAGTAAAACCCAATTCCCGTAAGTGTTCGGGAAGGTCGTAGGAAGCGAACTCTCCGGCCCGGCCGGCCTTTATTGTCCTGAAGCCGATATGCACCAGACCGGACAGGAAAGTACCTGTAGCCAATACCACACACTGTGCCTGGAAACCGAATCCTGTATGATCTTCAACACCGATCACCCGGCCGCCTTCAACAATTAGGCGTTCCACCAGGGCCTGTTTCAAATCCAGGTTGGGCTGATTCTCCACCACAGCCTTCATGGCTGTATGGTACCGCCCTTTATCATTTTGCGTACGGGTGGATTGTACGGCAGGTCCCTTTTTCGTATTTAAAGTTTTATACTGAATCGCTGATTGATCTGCGATCTTTGCCATTTCGCCCCCAAGAGCGTCGATCTCTTTGACCAATTGCCCTTTGGCCATACCTCCAATAGACGGGCTGCAGGGCATCGCAGCAATCTTATCCAAATCGATGGCTAACAGCAGCACCCGGCACCCCATGCGGGCAGCCGCCAATGCGCCCTCACAGCCGGCATGCCCCCCACCCACAACGATCACATCGTAGTTTTTTGAATATACACCCATTTATTTTCTTTTCTTTTTTTCACCAGACTATATAATCGTCTGGATATCAAGGTCAAGGAGAGGATCGTTGGAAAAAAAACCATACCGTGACTTGAACACCTATTTTCGTTCCCTATTCGGCTGTCGGGTACATAAGGTAACCGTCGACGCGGGTCTCGATTGTCCCAACCGCGACGGAACCCTATCTTTTGGTGGGTGCATCTACTGTAACACAAAAGGTTCGGGAACGGGTGCACATGGCAAGGGACTCTCGATCACCCAACAGATCGAAGGGAGCAAAGAAAGAATCGCACGCCGTTTCAAAACCAATAAGTTATTGGCCTATTTTCAATCTTTCACAAACACCTATGCCCCCATCGATCGGCTGAAAACGATATACGAAGAGGCTCTGGCCATAGAAAATGTTGTTGGGCTCGCCATCGGCACCCGGCCGGATTGCGTGGATGAAAAAGTGCTGGATCTACTGGAAAGCTACACCGAAAAACACCTTATCTGGATCGAATACGGCCTTCAAAGCGCCCATGACCATACTCTTTCCTTGATAAATCGAGGCCATGACTTTGCCTGTTTTGAAAAAGCGGTAGCTGAAACAAGAAACCGTAATATCAACATTAGCGCACACGTAATTTTAGGCCTCCCAGGAGAATCCAAAAAGGATATCCTTGCCACTGCCGATGCCATTGCGGATTTAGGAATTGACGGTGTCAAACTCCACCTTCTTTATGTAGTTAAGGGTACGCCATTGGAGGGTCTCTACAAAAGCGGCCGTTACAGCTGCCTGGAACAACAAGCGTATGCCGAGTTGGTCTGCGATTTCATTACACGTCTGCCTGACACCATGATTATCCAACGCCTGACCGGTGACCCACACCTGAAAGAGTTGGTGGCACCTGCCTGGTCACTTCAAAAGAAAGAGACACTCGATCTGATTCACAAGACCTTTGCGGAAAAAAAGATTTGGCAGGGAAAGTGGTTTGGAAAAAAAGGCTGAAGGTGTTCAGATCCTCTGACCTTGGTCGAAACATTTGATTTTAAACTAAATTTTATGGGCATTAGAGCTCATCGACAGATGGGAATGGATTATAATGGAAGAATTCATATACTGGTGGCAACATCTTCCGGAGCATATGGACCCGGTTATCTTGGAGATCGGCAGCTTTCGACTACAGTATTACGGGCTTATGTATATTGTTGCCTTTGCGATTACTTATGGGTTGGCGGCATATCGAATACGAAAGGAAGATCACTTTCAAATCGATATCGAACAGCTTCAAGGGCTCATGACAACCATGATTATCGGTCTGATCGTCGGAGCCCGTCTGGGTTATGTGCTTTTCTATAATTTCTCCTATTATTTGCATCACCCATTGGAAATTATCCTGCCCTTCGAGTTTTCCGGTGGCATCCGTTTTACGGGGATAACCGGGATGTCCTACCATGGCGGGTTAATCGGTGTGGTCATTGTCGGAGGGTTGTTCCTTCGAAAAAACAGGCTGGATTTTTTCAGCATATCGGATCTGATCGTACCTTGCATCCCGATAGGCTATACCTTCGGTCGGCTGGGCAATTTTATCAACGGAGAATTGTACGGACGGGTAACTACACACCTCGTCGGCATGTTTTTCCCTTTTGCACCTGGACCTAATCGGCGGCACCCTTCACAGCTTTATGAAGCCTTCTTCGAAGGAATCGTTCTTTTTTTATTT
>DAOWNV010000199.1 GCA_030642405.1 Desulfosarcina sp. | reverse complement strand
TCCGATCCGCTTTGTCCATGACTGTTGCCAGGAAAGATCGTAATCCTGTCAGCCGATTTTCACTTTCGTTGTCGATTTTTACGGATTGTGTCATCGCCGGTTCTCCTAAATTACCATTTTCAGGTCAGGAAGAGTTGGGCCGAGCTCGCGGACCTGGGTAACCAGTCTGCCCATGATTTTCGCGAATTCGATGCCGTCGCTGGCACCGATCCAAGTTAGGCGCATTCGTCGCTGGTCGATGCCGAAACGGGGAAGGATTTCCTTGAGCAGTTTAACCCGCCGACGGGCTTTGTAGTTTCCGTTGATGTAATGGCAATCTCCGGGATGGCAGCCGCTGATCAGCACGCCATCGGCTCCTTCCAGAAAGGCTTTGATGACGTATTGTGGATCCACCATGCCTGTGCACATTACCCGGATGAGCCGGATGTTTTGAGGGTAGGTCAGGCGGGAGGTGCCGGCCAGGTCGGCCGCTGTGTATGTGCACCAGTTGCAGACGAAAGCGATGACGGCAGGTTCGAAAGGTTCCATGGGGCTCTCCGATTTTTCTTGGGTTTTAAGTATTTAGTGCTCACTCAGATTCAAATACTATCAGGATGCTTTTAACCCGTTATCCAACTGCCGATAGCGCATTCATGATCCCATCTAATTCGGCAAAAATCTGCCGTCCTTGAAAATGCCTTACCTGCGCCGCATTGGACGGGCATGCCGTGCTGCAGCTGCCGCACCCTTTGCACAGGGCACCGTTGACCACACTGATTTGACGCCTGGCATCATAGTCGATGGCGCTGTAGGCACACAGGTCGATACAGGTCTGACAGCCGGAGCAGATTTCCGGGTCGATCCAGCTGATGGCGGATGGCACCTTCACCATTTTTCGTGTGGCCAGAGAAAGGGCCTTGCCTGCCGCGCCGGATGCCTGGGCAACGGTGTCGGTAATGTCCTTGGGCCCCTGGCAGGTGCCGGCGAGAAACACGCCGTCCGTTGCCGTGTTAAGCGGACCCAGCTTGGGATGTTCCTCCAGAAAGAATCCATCCGCTCCCAGGTTGACGCCGAAAATACGTCCAACATTTATGGTATCGGCCCGTGCCTCCATGGCGCTGCACAAAATGACCATGTCCACGGGTACCCGAATACGTTCGCCGAGGAGGGTGTCTTCGGCAATGGCCACCAGTTGGCCGGTTTCAGACGCTGATTCGGCCTGATCGGTGATCTCGGCTACCTTACCACGGATAAAAACCGTACCTTCTTCCTGGCAGCGGCGGTAGAATTCCTCGTATCCCTTGCCAAAGCAGCGCTGGTCGATATAAAAGTCAAATACCTCGGTATCGGGGCCCACCTTCTCTTTGATCAGATGGCTGTACTTCAACGCATACATGCAGCAGACACGTGAACAGTAGGGGTGGTAATTGACATCCCGGCTACCCACGCAGTGAACCAGGGCAACGCTACGCGGCGGTTTTGTGAATGCCCCGGTATCGTCTCGAATGAGAATCCGTCCGCCGGTGGGACCGGTGGCGTTGCTCAGCCGCTCGAATTCCAGGCTGGTAAAGACATTAGGATACCGGTCATAGCCCAAAGGCTGGATGGGGCCGGGGTCCAATTGATCATATCCCGTTGCAAGGATGATGCTGCCCACCTGGAATACCTCTTGGGTTGCGGTCATGGTGTGGTCGATGGCGTCTGCTTCGCAGGCCGATACACAGGCCATGCATTCGCTGCATACCCCGCAGTTCAGGCAGCGGGAGGCCTCCTTTTGTGCTTCGGTCTCGTCCATGCACTTTTCCACTTCGTCGAAACTCTCTTTCCTGACGGCAATTTCGGCATAATCGGGTTTCACCCGGGCAAGGGCGGAAATACCATCGGGAATGTCTGCCCAGTCGTTGCCCGGTGCAGGTTGATTCTCCAGGTCCTGAGCATAGGTTTCAAGATTCTCGCCTTTTAAAAATCTATGGATGGACGCAGCGGCCCGGTGACCGGCCGAAACCGCTTCGATCACCGTGGCAGGTCCGCTCACCGCATCACCGGCGGCAAATACATAGGAGATGGATGTCTGCATTGTTGTAGGGTGTACGGCAAACGTATTGCGGGTGGTCAGCTCAAGGTTGGGGGCTTGCCGGACCCAGGAAGTGTCGACTCTCTGGCCGATGGAGGGCATGACCGCATCGCAGTCAATGATGAATTCGGATTTTTCTACGGGAATCGGCCGGCGCCGGCCGGAGTCGTCCGGATGACCCAGCTTGGTCCGAATACATTTGAATCCGGTCACACATCCGTTCGTGGCCAGGATCTGAACTGGAGCGGCGAGGGTAGTGATATGTATACCCTCTTTTTTGGCCCCCTGGATCTCATCCGCATGGGCCGGCATCTCCTGCTCTGATCGACGGTACAAGATGGTGACTTTTTCAGCACCCAGCCGTAGGGCTGTTCGTGCGGCATCAATGGCTACATTGCCGCCGCCTATGACGACAACCTTCTTGCCGGGGCATTTTCGGCCTCCCAGATTCACTTCCCTCAAAAAGGCGATGGCATCCAAGACGCCGCTTGGTGTTTCTTCACCGGGAATCCGCATCGGCATGGCTTTATGAGCGCCGAGGGCCAGAAAGAGAGCCCCGTATCCCTGTTCTTTCAGGCCTGTCGGATCAATATCTTTTCCGAACAGTATGCCGGTTTTGGTTTCGATTCCATGGCGTAGCAGAAAGTCGATCTCCCGATCCAGGATGTCCGGGGGCAGGCGATAGTCGGGGATGCCCACCCGCAGCATACCGCCCAGCACCGGCAGCGCTTCAAACAGTGTAATCTGATATCCCTTCAGCCTAAGATCGTAGGCCACGGTCAAACCGGCGGGACCCGAGCCCACAACGGCCACCTTTTCAGGCCGATCTTCGATTTCCGGGATGGGTAAATCTTTGGGATCGATCTGATCTGCGGCAAATCGCTTCAGTTCGCGAATCGCCACTGGTGTGTCCACCTCCCGTCGCCGGCACTGTGTTTCGCAAGGGTGGGGGCAGACCCGGCCCAACACGCCGGGCAAAGGAAGCCGTTTTAGGATCAGCTCCACGGCCTCTTTGTATTTGCCCTGACCGATGAGCTGAACATAGCCTTGAACATTGACGCCGGCAGGGCAGGTGGTAGTGCAGGGGGCGCGGTCTTTTTTATCGATGGTAAAGGTGATGGGAACGGCCTGGGGAAACGCCCTGAATATGGCCCTGCGGTCGGTCAGACCCTCGTCCCATTCGCTGGGCACAGAAACCGGGCACACCTTGGTGCATTCACCGCAACCGGTACAGACACCTTCTTTGATGTATCGCGGTTTCCGGTGAACGGTAACCTGATAGTTGCCGATGTAGCCGGATACATCGGTCACTTCACTGTGTGTAAGCAATTTGATATTGGGATTTTGCGCCACCTCAACCATTTTCGGGGTGCCTATGCAGGCCGCACAATCCAGGGTGGGAAATGTTTTGTCGAATTGGAGCATGTGGCCGCCCACGGTGGTTTGCTGTTCCACTAAATAGACCTGATGGCCGGCGTTGCCGATGTCAAGCGCCGCCTGCATGCCGGCGATGCCTCCACCCACAACAATGACGTCGGGGTGAACATCCACGGTGCGTGTTTCCAGCATTTGATGAAAATTGACCCGGTTTATGGCGCCTGCGGCCAGGGTTTTGGCCTTGCTGGTGGCCTCGTCCTCATCGGTGGTCACCCAGGAAACCTGCTCGCGTACTGAGGCCATTTGAAAGAGATAGGGGTTCAGACCCGCCCGCCGGCAAGCCTCCTGGAACGTTTTTTCATGCAGACGCGGGGAGCAGGAAGCCACGACAACCCGGTTGAGGCCATAGGTTCGAATGTCTTCTTCGATCATTTCCTGGCCTGGATCCGAGCACATGAATTTGTAATCCCTGGAGACGACGACGTTTTTTAGCTCGCGGGCAAAGTCAGCCACCTCGGTGACCCTGACTTTTTGGGCGATGTTGATACCGCAATGGCAGATGTAGAATCCGATTTTTATGCTCATTCCGATGTTCTCCGTATCCTCTTCGATTTTGATGATGATGTGGAACAGAGTCGATTAACAATTTCCAGCAGTTCATCGGCCTCAGGCGGTTTTTGCAAATAGGCTTCAGCTTCCGGAATGTGTTGGCCCGTTGATGTTCGTTTGGTTCCGGGGACGCAGTAATATGTACTGCTGTCCAACGTGGATAGCATGACGATGGGAATATGGCTCAAGCGATGATGGGACCGCAAAGATTGGTAGAGGCGGATACCCGTTTCGGCCGGCAACATGGCGTTGATGATGATAAGATCCGGGCAGCTTTCAAGGGCCATTTTGAGACCATCCTTTTTTGTTGCCGCACAGATCGGGAAAAAACCGTTGGCGCTAAGCAGGTTGGATAAGAAGATGCTCATGTCAGGTTCATCTTCTACCACAAGAATAACTCTCGATGATTGATCGGGGACCATCTATACCTCCATATTGTTTATGCAACCCTTGGGGTAGACACTACCTATACGCATGGACTGTGCCGGTTTTTAAACATGTAAGTAAGTATTTGATATCACGGTGTAAATACAACGGAGGAGAGGAGGTTGGATCGACGGGAAGCCTGTTTTGTTGCAGAGTTTGCAACCTTATTTGTATCATTTTCCGTTTTTAAACTGATTAAATTGTCATACAACTACTTGAATTTTAGTAAAATATTATCGATGTTGCATAATGTTGCATAGATATTATGCAACATTATGCAACGATTTGTGTCGGCAAAGGGGAAGGCGAATAATAAAGGGAGGCGTAAAAGATGGTTTTCGGTTTCGGTCAGGGTTGCGTGTCGCTCTCCGGGATCGGCCAGTTTTGGTTACCGATGCGTATGATCAATCCGTGTGACCGATCTTCCAGGTAGGGGGCCAGGGCCATCATTGCCCGATCGGTGAACTTGATGCGTTCATCATTTTGGCGCTGATAGAGGTGATCAGCCTTAATGAACAATTCGCCGGGATTCAGAGCAATGGTTTTCCCGGTGTTGAGAACCAGCCGGATTGGACGGCCTTTCTCGATTTGAAGGACAAATAGCGGTGTGTCTTTGTAAGGAAAGTATACCTTTTCACGAACATCCCCACGAATCTGCGACACATAGTAGCCGTTTTCGTCCAGGTGGATCGAATGATTGAAAAGGTCTATGATGCGTTTGTGTTCGAACCGTCCGTGCTGATTGCACCACCGTCCCCGACCATCCATCCAAAACACGGCATTTTCTTTGG
>DAOWNV010000341.1 GCA_030642405.1 Desulfosarcina sp. | reverse complement strand
GATATTCGGTTATGCAGCCAGTGACGTGGTTGGGAAAAAGGATGCCAGGGACTATCTGCCCCAGTTGGTGCTGGAGACCCTTGATCGAACGGGCCTGAGCGGTGATGCCAACGAAATCTATCCATGGACCGAAATAGGAATTAAAATCCACAACGGCGAATCCATCCCGGTTAGATTCTCAGGATCAGTACTTCGTGAAAAAAAGAAAATGATGGGAACCGTTGCATTTTTCCAGGATCTGCGGGAAATCAAGAAACTGGAGAAAGAGTTGGTCAACAGTGAACGGCTTGCCGCGGTTGGCCAGACCGTTGCGGGTATGGCTCACTGTATTAAAAATATCCTGCACGGATTTAAAGGCGGAAGCTATCTGGTGGATGTGGGCCTGGAACGGGACAACACCGAGAAGTTGAAAAACGGTTGGGCAATGATCCAGCGCAATATCGGCCGCACGTCCGGTTTGGTCATGGATCTGCTATCCTACTCGAAGGAACGCACACCTGAATATGAAATTTGCCATCCCAACGAGATCGCAGAAGATGTTTGCGAACTCTTGGACAACGTTGCTCAAGATCATGAGGTGGCCCTGAAAAAGCAGCTTTCCGATAAGATCCAACCCGTGAAAATGGATTCCCGTACCATCCATCGGTGTTTAATGAATATGGTGACAAATGCTATCGATGCGTGTATCTTTGATCCGGATGTGAATAAAGGCCATGAGGTGGTCGTTGCCACCGAAAAGGAGACGTCCGGCATCATTCGCTTCGACATCACGGACAACGGGTGTGGTATGTCCGACGAGGTCCAGGCAAAATTGTTCCAATCGTTTTTCAGCACCAAGGGGGTAAAAGGTACCGGACTCGGGCTTCTTGTGACGGCCAAACTCGTGGAAGAGCACGGGGGGACCATCGATGTAAGCTCGACGGAAGGAGAAGGCACAACGTTTACGCTGCGATTTCCACCACATTTATCAAAGACCGGCAGTATGAGCACCAATAACGACTAACCAGCCAGAGTGATTGGAAACCTGCTGTTTTCAAATTTTTAGATTTATATTAACATTTACGAAGGAGGCCCCTAAATGAGCAAAAAAGTACTGATTGTGGACGACGACCCGGATGTCCGGATGTTTAACTCCACTGTTGTGGAAGAGAGCGGTTATACCCCCATTGAAGCGTCGAACGGTGAAGAGGGATTAGAGGCTGTTAGAAAGGAAAAGCCGGACCTGGTCCTTCTGGATGTACTGATGCCTAAACAGAGCGGAATTCGGTTTTTTCGGGAACTCAAAACAGACAAAGCCTTGCTCGGGATTCCAGTGGTTATTCTTTCCGGTGTGGCCAAACGGACCTTTTTGCGTTCTCAGAAGGCGCTCACTGAATTCGGTGACAAACCGGTACCCGAACCGGAACAATATTTAGAAAAACCTGTAGAACCTGACGAATTGGCACAGGAAATAAAAAAATTTCTGGGATAACGACCGGTGGGAAACAGGTGGTTCTGTTGTTACAGCGGTTAAGGAAACAATAAAATGGATATCAAAAGACTGCTGTTTGTTACCCGGTTCGACAAACTTCGATTCGACGCACTGCAATCCTTGATGGACCTTAAAAAAGCTTCGCTCAACCATGTGGTCTTCCTGAATGTGATCGAACGGGAAAAAGTTGCCATGCACCGGGGTAAGGGCTATGAAAAAGGTGCTGAAATACGGCTTCGGGAAAAGGCCAACATCCGCTTTATCGACTGGGCGGAAACCCTTTACGAGCAGGGTATGGAAGTAGGAGTCTATATTGTAGTCGGAACGTTTGCCGGCAAAGTGATCGAAGCTTCCGAGAAAGAGTCGGTTGACCTCATTGTATTAAGCCCGGAAAAGAAAGGACGTTTTGAAAAACTCTATTCCGGTTCCGACATTACTGAAATCGTTCATCGTTCCGCCACCCCTGTATTAGTCTACAAATACCTTTACCGCAAGGGACCATTGGCAGAGAATCCCTTTGAAAAACCACTTCTGGCTACGAACTGGTCTGATGCCAGCCGGCGGGCCATCGATTATTTGAAACCGTTGAAGTCAGTGATCAAAGAAGTTAATGTCGTCCATGTGGCCAGTGAAAAAGACTTGAAAGAAACATCGGCTATGGGTATTCAAAAAACCCGAAAGGAAAACAGGAAAAAGCTCGAGAAGCTGTGTGATGAATTGGAAGAACACGGTATTATCGCCAAGCCCCATGTTTATATTGGGGATGCTGTTTCAGAAATCGATAAAGCAGCCAGAGAGTGCCGGTCTTCCATGATCGTCGCTGGTTCCCCTAAAAAAAGTCTTTGGAAAGACCGTTGGGGGACGAGTACCAGCAAGGCATTGGCAGAGCAATCCATTTTCCCGATTATGCTGATCCCCCCGACCGAGGGATAGCAATAAAACAGAACTTAACAATCAATGAGACTGATTAGGAGGCAGGAATGGCGGTCATTACAATTTCTAGACAGTTTGGCGCAGGTGGAATCACGTTGGGAAAAATGATTGCCGAAACCTTGGGATACACCTTTGCCGACAGGGCTATCCTAGAGCGTGTAGCAAAAGAGGCAAATGTCTCTACCGAGTGGGTAGAATCTTTTGAAAAAGAAGCCGGAAGCAAACTCTCCAGATTTGTTTCCAGCATGGTTTCCAAAAAATGGGTGGATCGAGTACTCGGCGATGAACGGGGATATCTGGATGAAAAAATCTACCTGGACTATCTGGTCCTGATTATCGCTCAATT
>DAOWNV010000030.1 GCA_030642405.1 Desulfosarcina sp. | reverse complement strand
GGGAGTACATAGGACAGCTAAAATTGTTATTCGACTGAATTCGTGACCAACTATAACAATGAAAACCGGGAAAAGAGTGCACCCGGAAAACTGATTCAAGGAAGAGGTTGTCAATGCTCAACGTGATGCGGAAACATGCCGGAAGCTGGATGATCAAGGTTATTCTGTTTGCGATTGTAATCGTTTTTGTGTTTTGGGGTGTGGGTAGTTTCCGTTCCCGCGAAGCATCCAAAGTGGCTACCGTCAACGACGAAATGATCGGGCTTGCCGATTATCGAAGGGCTTACAATAACCTGCTTGACCAATATCGTAAGCGTTTCGGCTCAAGTCTCAACGACGGTATGATTGAAATGCTTCAGATCAAGAGGCAGGCTTTGAATCAATTGATTGATCGTACCATCCTCCTGCAAGAGGTCAAAAAATTGGATCTACGGGTATCTAAATCTGAAATAGCTGATTCCATAATGAATACGGAGGTTTTTCAAAATAACGGTTTTTTTGACAACCGCCGTTATCGCAGCGTTCTCGCACAGGTCCACATAACGCCTGAAGAGTTTGAGGCGGAACAGAAAAATGTACTGCTAAGTCAAAAACTGACTCGTATTGTGATGGGGGCGGCAAAAGTATCTGAAGTAGAAGCGCGCCAATGGTATGACTGGAAGAATACTTCTGTAAATCTCGACTATGTTTGTTTCAAACCGGAAAGGTACAAGGACGTCGAACCATCTGAAGAGGAAATCAGTGCTTTTTTTGAAAAAAAAGGGGAAAACTATAGGACAGACCCGACGGTAAAAGTTAGATATGTGGTGTTCGATTCCAAAACCTATGAATCCGCTGTGAAGTTAAATGAGGATGACATCGTAGATTATTACGATTCCAACCAGTCCGATTTCAAGGTAGAAAAAACGGTGGAGGCGAGCCACATTCTGTTTAGAGTCGATCCGAATGCGGATGACAAGGCCGATCAAGCAGCCAAAGCAAAAGCGGAAGAAGTTGCTAATCTTGCGAAAAGCAACCAGGATTTTTCAAAATTGGCAAAAGAGTATTCAGAAGGTCCGACGAAAGACACAGGGGGATATCTTGGCAAGTTTCAGCATTCTCAGATGGTTAAACCCTTTGCCGATAAAGCTTTTTCGATGGCGAAGGGCGAAATAAGCGATCCGGTAAAGACTCAATTTGGGTGGCATGTTATTAAAGTGGACTCGGTGGAAGAGGCTTCAACCAAAAGCATTGAAGAAAGTAGAGAGCAGATTGCCGATTTGCTGAAGGAAAGAGACGCAAAAAATTTAGCGTATGATCGCGTTGAACTTTTTTATGAAAGTATTTTCGAAAAAGAAGATTTCGTAAGCAATGCAAAAACAGCTGATTTGACTGTGATGGAAACGGAATTGTTCGATCGGAAGGGTCCGAAATCGTTGGGTGAAGAAAGAAACGATTTCGCAAAAATAGCTTTTGCCCTTAAGGTAGACGAGGTTAGCGATATCCAGGAGATTGGTTCACGGTATTTTCTTATTCAACCCATGGAAAAAGTAGACGCAGCCATTCCTCAGCTGGCAGATGTAAAAACAAAGGTTAGGACTGATTTGGTTAAATCGATTCAGGCGAATAAAGCCAAAGCGGATGCAGAGGCCATGGCAGGGGATTTGAAAAGCGGTAAATCCTTTGAAGAAAGTTCGAATGACTACAAAGTAGATATTATAAACACAGGGTTGTTCAAAAGACATTCACCGATTCCTGAAATCGGATCCGATTCAAAAGTTTCTGATGCTGCCTTTGTTCTTTCTTCTGCCGGCAGTACAAATGAAATGCCGGTGCAGGGCACGGCAGGCTTCTATTTGTTATGGCTGGTGGAAAAAATGACTCCCGAGGCAGACGGGTTTGAAGCTGAGAAAGAAAATATCAATGCAATGTTGCTACAGCAAAAGCAAAGAACATCAATGCAGGATTGGATTGAGGCCCGTAAGGCCGAAAGTAAAATTACTATAGAAAAAGAATACCTGGAATAAGGTGATATGAAAAATAGATCCGTTCCAAATGATTCCGAAAACGCAAGGGGTCATATTTCGAAAAAATGTCCGGAATGCATGGAATACATGCCACTTAGCGATGAAGTCTGTCCGGCTTGTGGGCTTGCTGTCGGGAAAATCAACAAACACGGTATGGCCAATAGAAAGACAGATTGGAAAGCTTATGTGATAGCCCTTTTTGCCTGGTTATTCTTCTTTTTTTACATTTGGTGGGCATTTATTAGAGAATCATAAATAAATATTTCAGAAGTTGACAATAGAGACGAAGTATATTAGGTCTCATAAATAACTATCTAAATTATTAACTTAAACCGATCTGATAAGGAGAGTTTAGCTGATGGAAAATGTTCAGAAAGAACTAATAGCAATTTCCGCTTCCTTGTTATCTCTTACCAAACAAGTAGAAAAGGTAGCAGAGGCAATTGAAGGGGAACGCGAAAAGTCAACACCGGCCCAAAAAACAAAAAAAGTAAAGAAGGTTGCTGCCCCGGTAAAGAAGAAAGGGGCACCGAAAAAAGTTGTTGCGAAGAAGGCAAAGGCAGACTTAAAAGCCAAAACTTCCACTTCTGGGGCTAACCAAACGATGTTGGACAGTGTTTTGAGCATTATCGGCAGAAGCCGAAATGGCATTGCCGTTGCTGACCTGAAGAAAAAAACCGCATTTGAAGCGCGACAAGTAAGCAATGCCCTATACAAGTTGACAAAAAAAGGTATGATCGAAACTGTCGCACGAGGGGTCTATATTAAAAAGAAAAAATAGTTGCTTATCCCAAGATTTGAAAGCCTTCCGGCTGAACTATCTAAGAGATGGTGCCGGGAGGCTTTTTTTTACAATGATTTATAGTCAAGATGATAAAGGACCGCGCCAAATGATCATCACATCGTTTAATTTGAATTGGAAAAATTTACGGCTTGTCATTGTGCCGGCAGTAATGGTGACGATGCTGATGATAGGATACGAAAATGGTTTCACCGCCTTGGCAAGTTCCCCAAATCAGCCTTTGTCGTCCCCCAGTTTATTGTTTTCCGATAGCATAGGGAAACATTTTCTTCAATGGCCACATGAAAAGAGTGAATTGCCACCAGATCCCGCGCTCGTATTCGGGCGTCTGACCAATGGATTCAGGTACGTTCTGATGAAGAACAAAAGACCAGCCGACAGGGTGAGCATGCACTTATATATTAATGCAGGTAGTTTGAACGAAACGGATGACCAGCAAGGGCTTGCTCATTATCTTGAACACATGCTTTTCAATGGTTCCTCTCATTTTCCTCCAGGGGAATTGGTTCGCTATTTTCAGCGTATTGGTATGCAATTTGGCAATGACGCCAATGCGCATACTGGATTTGATGAAACCGTATACGATATCATATTACCGACGGGGGGTGAAAAGAGCCTAAAGGAAGGCTTGTTGGTTGTTGGTGATTATGCCACGGGTGCTTTACTGCTGGAAGAGGAAGTCAATCGCGAACGTGGCGTTATCCTATCTGAAAAAATGTCCCGCGATTCAGCCAACTACCGAACATTCAAAGCTACGATGGCGTTTGAACTTCCTGATTCTCTTGTTTCGCAACGAATGCCCATCGGTGCAACGGAAGTGATCCAAAAGACGGATCGATCAATGCTTAAAACTTTTTATGACACGTGGTATCGACCTGAAAACATGACTCTGGTCATGGTTGGTGATTTCCGACTGTCTTTGGCCGAACGATTGATCAAAAAAGAATTTGAAGACTTTCTACCAAGAGCGGAATCTTTTTCTGCTCCAGCGTTAGGGAGCATTCATCATGAAGGTGTAAAAGCCTTCCACCATTATGAACCCGAAGCTGGTGGAACAACAGTAAGTATCGAGGTCCTTCGATCCCATTACCCTTCTCCGGATTCGCTGAAATATCAGCGTAGTAAACTGATTGAAGATATGGGGGATCGTATCTTGCAAAACCGTTTTGATGCCAGGCTCAAGGAAAAAGATGCACCTTTTACTTCCGCTACCGTGGGTAGCGGTGTTTATTTGAATCGAATCCGTTATGCCGAGATTTCAGCAGATAGTAAAGATGATTGCTGGGATAAGACGATAGGTGTCATTGAACAGGAATTGCGTAGAGCACAAAAGTATGGTTTCGACGAATCGGAATTGGTACGGGTAAAAAAAAACATTCTTAAGATGCTTGAAAATGCGGTGACAAAGGCACCAACCAGAGATAGCACCCGTATGGCAAGGAGCATCATCAGCGACCTATCAGGAAACAGGGTAATCCAGTCTCCAGAACAAAAGAGAAGCAATTTAGCGCCGATTATTCAATCTGTCACGCTGGCTGAAGTTCATCAGGCTTTACATGAAAACTGGCCGGATGATCATCGATTGATTATAGTAACCGGCAACATAGATCTGAAAAAATTGTCAACGAAAACCCCGGAATTATTGATTAATGAAGTCTATGAGGCTTCTTCTTCAACCGATGTGAAACGTCTTAAGCGAAAAGATGTCGTTACATTTCCTTACTTGCCGGAGCCGAATGGCACGGCCACGATTGTCGAAAAAAAAGTTGTTGAAGATTTGGGTATTACCCGTATTCAATTTGCAAATGGGTTCCGGCTCAATATAAAGCAGACTGATTATAAAACCAATGAGGTCCTTGCAAGCTTGATTTTTGGTCATGGCAAATCAGCAGAGCCGAAATACCTACCGGGGATCTCCCTGGTTGCCGAAGAAGTGATTGGGGAAAGTGGTTTGGGCGTTTTGGACACGGATGAGCTGGAACGGGCACTGGCAGGGAAAAGCACTTATGTGGATTTCAGAATTTCCGAGACCCATTTCAATTTCTTTGCCGAAACCATATCTGATGAACTGGAACTTCTTTTCCAGTTGTACTATGCGCACATTGTGGATCTTGGTTTCCGTGCTGATGCGTTAACGCTCACCCGCGAAAGGCTACGACAGGACTACGCATCGCTTTCTAGATCCATAGCGGGAATGATGAGAATAGAAGGTTTGCACCTTTTGGCTGGAGGTGATTCACGTTTCGGCATGCCTTCCTACGAGAAAATTCAGGCCATAGGGTTGGATGATATCAAAACATGGCTCGACACTCAGGTAAAGAAAGCGCCACTGGAGTTGTCTATTGTAGGTGATTTTGACGAAAACCGTGTTATTGAACTGGCCGGACGCTATTTGGGAACACTGGAAAAACGTGATCGCTTACCGGATAACACAAGGACGGACATGCCAAGGCTGCCCAAAGGAATGGTCAATCATATCGACGTGGATACGCAAATCATAAAAGCCATGGTCGTTGTTGCCTGGCAGACAGACGATTTTTGGGATATTCATCGTACAAGGCGGCTATCCGTGTTGTCTGAGGTCTTTTCTGAGCGCCTTCGGCAAAGGATTCGGGAAAAGCTGAGCATCTCCTATTCCCCCTTTGCTTTCAACCGTTCCAGTCGCGCTTATAAAGGTTACGGGGTATTTCAGGCATACGTGAACGTCGCACCGGATATGACCGACATGGTGCTAAAAGAAGTCAAGTCCATTGCTGCTGATTTGATCCAAAATGGTGTCTCATCCGATGAACTGAAACGTTCTATTGATCCGATCCTCAATTCGATCAAAGCCTTGCGGCAAACCAATGGTTACTGGTTGAACAGTGTAATGACCGGGTTGGATCGATACCCACAACAAATTGAATGGGCGCGACATTTTGTTAAAGATTATTCATCGATAACGAAGAAAGATCTTGGTGACCTTTCATCCGCATATTTGACGGACGAAAGGTCGGCAGCGATCATTTTGCAGCCAAAGCATTGATGCGTTGGAGGTGGTTGCACGTGTAACCGGATATTGTTTTAGCCCTCGTCTTTTTTGATCTCTTCCAGCAATAACTCCATTTTGGTGATGAAACTGTCGAACTGCCATTTTTTCACGGAAAAAACCCATCCGCCCAACTCCTCGTTGATTTGTTGAGCGGACTTGATTGCAGCAGGAGGCTCCGCTATGGATTTGTCCTCCGCTTTTTCCTTGGTATCCGTCTCGCCATTTTCCGCCACACTGGTTTCCTCAGACGGTTTTTCTGAATTTTGTGGTACTTGTTCGGCGGTTAAGCGCAGCGTGAAGGGCTCTTGGCCGTCAGTTTCGGGAAAGATATTGATTTGCGTGCCGTTGTAAAGCGTGTAAACTATACGGATTTGATTCAATTCGTCAGCCTGTGATACCTGATCGTCTTGCTGTACATCGTCGAGCGTCAGGGGGTTCAAGGCATCAAAAACCTGCTCGATTTTTGACGTGTTTGCCGTCCTTCCTTTGGGTACAGGATTCAATCGGGCTGTTTCGCCCTTGCTCTGCCGTGACAGTGTATAGAGGGGGTTTTTGTCCTTACCAGGATAACAGACCACCGATTCGATCTCTTCCGCATTGAGTTTCAGCACCTCTTTATTCAGCCATTGCGGCGGTGATGTTTTAAGAAGCGGGAAACTGCCATCAACGAGAAAAACAATTTCTTCATCTGCTTTTTTCAGGTATTGGCCGCCGCTACCTGATTCCGTTTTCCGGATTTCACCGAGAATAATGTTGGTAAGCGTTTTTTCCGATGCATCCATTAGCCATATTTGTTTTCCCTTCCCCGATGTATCAGAAGCTGTTGGCGGCGCTAAAGAGAGACGGGTGATGCTTTCCTCTGTGGCGGTAAAACTTCTACCGATTTTCAACCTTGAGAGCTTGATCACCAGATCACGTAGTCCATCAAAGTCGGCTGGATAGCCGTTGCGTTCTTCGAGCTGCCAAACAGTATCGCCTTTCACCAAGGTGACCTGACTCTCCGAGTCGGCAAGGATGACTTTCGCCACTTTATTGACAGGAAGATCGACAAACAGCTTTTCTCCCATCTTGTTCTTAGCGGTACTTTCATCCCCACCCCATTGATAAAAAGAGAGAGCCACCAAAACTCCTGCTGCAATCAGCAGTATCAAAAACGTTTTGCTTTTCATCGATTACGCCTTTCTCCTTCGAATCACCGCAAATATAGCTCCACCAATGCAGATCAACAGCGGGACTATGAAAATGTTTGCAAATTTTACGGTTCTGCCCAACTGTTCGATTTCGGATCGAAGGTTACGTCGGACAATTTTCAGTTCTTTGTTGATTTTGAGTTTCTCTTCCTGAAAGCGTGCAATCTCTTTCTCCTGTTCCTCACTCAAAATCGCTTGTTGAGAAGTATCTTTTTGCTGCTCAAGCATCCTTAGTTTTTCATTTGTCGCCTCCACTTGGTGCACAAGGGCCTGTTCCTGGTCCAACCAGCGATCCTGGGCTTTTCGCTCCAAATCCTGAACCCGCGTAAAGGGTCTTCCAAAAGTGCCCCGGGACCGGATACTGATCAAGGCGGGATTGCCGGTCAGCAGCTCACAGGTGTTGAGTGTGAAATTCAGGTTGTCGTTGAAAATGTTGGCAATGGTGAAACCCAATAAATTCTGCCGGCTGACATAATAGTCGTCGTATAATAGATCGCTGTCCGCAACCACAATTATGACGGATTCGGATTGGCCCTCGATAAGCACCGGCTCTTCTTCTTTGCCGTCCGGCGTTGATTCTGATTCCTCAGGTTTGGGTTCCGTTTGCGGACGTCCATCGGGAAAAGCCGTTTTAAACGTTCCAGATATACGCACAGCCAGATTTCGTTGGGTTCCCGAAGGTTTGAAATCCCGGCGAAGTGATTCCACATTCATGCTGTGAATGAAAGCGTCTACAAGCTTGTTGTTGGGACTGGATTGAACAAGAACGTCCACCTTATACGGTGTGTCAGGCAATGGTTCGATGGAGCCGGCAACGGGCAGCAGCATGGATTCCAGGTCGGCGGTAATCAGGTTGTCCGTATTGAATGCATCTCCTTTGACCGACAGCCACAAAGGATTGGTTTCCACCTGGTTGTTGCGGTTCCTCAACTGTGTGGCGAAGGAATAATCGGCAACGGCCTTTCCAGGTTTTATGGTGATTCCCCATGCTTTGAACAGCGTATCGGGAATGGATCCGCCTGGGCCCATTCTAGGATCGTCCATTAGGGAGAGGGGGTCGGCAAAGATAAGAGCATTACCTCCCTTAAGAATGTATTGATCTACGGCAAAAGCCAAAGAATCCGACAATGCCTTCGGGTGGAAAAGGATTAAAAGGTTTACTTCAGCATCGATATGATCTGAATTGGGTTCTATCTTGGTCAGATCGTAAGTCTTTTTCAGTTCCTGGATGAAAAACCAAGGCTCCGAGCCGGGCCGGGGACCTCCCATTCCCATATTCATCGGGGGGCTGCCGAACAAGGGCAGACTGCTGATTATACCGATCGTCATCCGATTGGTGGTTTGTACCCGGGAGATAGTTCGGGTCAAATCATACTCCAGCTTTGTTTCCCCGCTGGGGTCGATAAAAGGAAGAGCTGCTTCCTGTGCCGCCGCAAGGGCGACGAGACCCAAGTACACCTGCTCACCGGTAGGAAGGCGGATACTTTTCATTCCGTATTTAATGGCCCACTCCTCCTCTTCCGAATCGGGTTTTGGATCATAAATTTCAAGGGAAATTCGCCCTTTTCCATATTGTTCGTATTCGGAAAGGAAATCCAGGACCCGTTGGGCAAAGATTTTGATGTGAGAAGGGGTGTTGACCACGTTTTTGCTGTAAAACACCTTGACCACGACATCCTGGTCCAACTCGGAAAGAATTGTCCGTGTACCCGGAGACAGGGAGTAGAGGTTGTCTTCGGTTGCGTCCCATCGCAAAGTGGTTTGGGAAAACAAAAGGTTGACCAGCACTACGATGATGAATACCAGAAATGCACCGCCGGCCGAGAATGCGGTTTTCCCTATTTTTCTTTTTATGTTGCTCATGGACTTATCGCCTCCTTTATGCCGACTCACGGTTTTGCAGAACAACACCGTTTATGAAAATCATCAACACTATAACCGACAGATAGTAAAGTATGTCTCTTAGGTCGAGTACGCCTCTGGCCATAGAGGAAAAATGTGACTGCACGCTGGTTGATGAAATTAGGTTTACCAGCCATATCGGTGCCCAACCGGACAGTACAGAAGTTACCGGTGCGAAACCGGCGAGGATAAGGAAAAGGCAGACGACGACGGCCAAAATGAAACTAACCACCTGGCTCCTCGTCAGCGCTGATGTCATACTGCCGATGCTTAAAAAGGTTCCGGCCATGAGAAAGGAGCCGATATAGGCGCAGAAAATTACGCCCAGGTCAGGGTTTCCCAGATAAATGACGGTGAGTACCATCGGAAAGGTCAACACAAGGGCTATACCAATAAAGGCCCAAGCGGCCATGAATTTGCCTACAACCACTTCTGTAACCGTTACCGGCAGCGTCAACAGCAGTTCAATGGTTCCCAACCGGCGCTCTTCAGCCCAAAGACGCATGGCAATGGAGGGAACCAGGAACATGAACAGCCAGGGGTGCCACTGAAAAAAACCGTTGAGGTCGGCTTGCCCTACTTCAAAAAAGTTACTGATGTAGAAGGTGAAAAATCCAGTCAACAATAGAAAAATTACTATGAAGACATAGGCAACGGGTGAACCGAAGTATCCGGCAAGTTCCCGTTTCATGATAATTCGAGTATTTCTGAAAAAATCGACTTGTTGCATTTGCCACTCCATGAGGGGGGTCTGTTGGGTAATTCAAGGCGTAGGGATATATTCCCGGTTTTGAACTTTTAGGGATTTAAACGATTGCCTGTTGTGATATCTCGAAAGACATCATCCAATCGCCCCTTTTCAACAAAAACGGAAGAAAGGGTCAGTCCTTTCTGACCGGCGTAAGCGATGACACGTTCGGCGACAGGAACTGATGGATCGGTAGGAAAGATGCGAAGCGTCGATAGATCACCGTCCGTTTCTAAAACCGAAACTTTTGCAACATAGTCCAATTCCACAAAACTGTTTTCCCATCCGTCGGGGGCGGTTCCATGAACCGAAAGGACTATGGAGCCATGGAATGCCGATCGTCGTCGAAGCCCTTCGGGTGTATCGTCGGTAACGATTGTACCTTCGGAGATAATCATGGCTCGGCTGCAAATGGCATCCACTTCATCAAGGATATGCGTGGAAAAAATGATGGCCTTGGATGCACTCATTTCTCGTATCATCAAACGGACTTCATGTTTTTGATTGGGGTCCAAACCATCTGTGGGTTCGTCAAGGACTAGATATTCGGGGTCGTGCAGGATGCTTTGAGCGAAGCAAACCCGCTGCTTGTAACCTTTAGAAAGAGTGTGTACTGCTTGATTCCGCACATTCGTCAGAAAACAATGTTCCAGCGTTTCAGCTACCCGATTCCTTTTCCGGGCTCCGGAAAAGCCGCGGATTTCAGCGCAAAAATCAAGGTATCCGGATACGGTCATATCCGGATAAACGGGTGCGTTTTCCGGAAGATACCCCATTTTTTTTTTTGCGGCGATGGATTGGGTTGAAATGTCGCAACCCCCAATCACCACCGTTCCAGCGGTAGGGGGGAAAAAACCGGTGATCATTCTCATTGTCGTTGATTTTCCAGCCCCATTCGGACCCAAAAATCCTATAATTTCACCTTTTTCGGCGGTAAAGGAGACATCATTAACCGCGAGGTGATTTCCAAACTGCTTGGTGAGATGTTTAACTTCAATCATAGACTCACAGCCTCCTTGGCTATTGAATTGTTAATATACAAACGGCAAAACACCCTGCAACCAATTGCTATTATGCTATTATTCACGCAAAAGCGTAATATAGGCGGTGCAAAGGGGGAAAACGGTCGTTTTTTTTTAAGAAGTCGGTCTGCAAAATTATTGAAAAAATAATCTTCGATCATCACATGTCAAGTCCATATTTGGTGTAGATTAACAAGTGGGCCGGACAAACAACGAAAGAATTGAGCTAAACAATCGTCAAATGAGCGGTGAAGAGTCGATAGGATTCAGGTTATTGGTGTGTTTTGCGGTATTTCCAGTTGCGGTCCAATTACGGTCAACGGCCTGTTTTCAAGGATTTTTTCTTGACAAAACGGCCGACTGCAGATACTAAGGCGCAAGCTTTTCCCTCCCGAATTTTTTTGCCCACGGGCGGGAACGTTTCCTGTTGATCAAATCGTAAAAGCGAGCATTGGCATCAAATAAAATCAGATTAGGTTTGTGAGATGTACCGAACGTGCCTTCGATTTGGACCGGCATGAGAAAAAGGGGTTTTGAGTTTAATTCGGTAATGGTTTCATTCTTTAAGAAATCATCACACAGCGGTTGACGGAGATTCCATGGGTACCTTAGACGAAAAGGCGAAAGATGTGATGGATGATGGCGTGGCACATACCGGAAGAGACAAAGATACGGGTGCAGGAGGATTGATCATACTGTTTTTTATCATCGGTTTTGCAGGCAGCATGGTTTTGGGATGGGTGGTTTTTCCCAAGCTTCTTTATTCCCAAAAGCAGCAACCTTTTAACTTCAATCATGCGTTACATATGGAGGAGGTGGACAACGGTTGCGAGAGCTGCCATTCTTTCAGAGAAGACGGGAGTTTCACGGGGATCCCAAAACTTGCCCAATGCACTGATTGTCATGAAGAGACCATGGGTGAATCCGAAGATGAGGCCATTTTTGTGGAACAATACGTCTGGAAGGAACGTGAAGTGCCATGGCTCTCTTACTCTCGCCAGCCGGATTGTGTCTTTTTCTCCCATGCGGCTCATGTAATCGGCGCCGAAATGGATTGTATTACATGTCATGGCCACCATGGCGAAACTGAAACGACGCGCCCTTATGAATATAACCGGATCACCTCATACAGCAGGGATATATGGGGACACAACATTTCCGGAATTGCAAAAAACACTTGGGACACAATGAAAATGGATGACTGCGCTCAGTGTCACAAAAAAGCCGGCGTCAATCGCACTTCCAGCGTTCAGACGGAGCGCGATGCCTGTTTTGTCTGCCATAAATAGAGGATGAGGAAAATTTAATCCTGGTTAACGATTGCAGCGTCTGTTTTGTACATAAGGTGAGGGGATAATCGATGAAAGTTGACAGAAGAAGTTTTTTATCGTTCGTCATCGGCGGCGCAGCTGGTACTGCCCTGTCGCCGTTGCCGTGGAAACTGATGGATGACTCTTCCATCTGGTCCCAGATGTGGCCTTGGACACCGGTACCACCCGATGGAGAGGTGATTTACGAAGATACAACCTGCTCCCTATGTCCCGGAGGCTGTGGGATCTCCGTACGTAAGGTAGACAATCGGGCTATTAAAATAGAAGGAAAAAAAGGGCATCCCATAAACGATGGTGGCATTTGTCTGTTGGGACTTTCCGGGCTTCAGCTGCTTTACGGACCCACCCGAATTAAATCACCTATGAAAAGGATGGGTGAACGCGGTGAGGGGAAGTGGCAAAAAATTTCATGGAAAGAAGCCGCTACGATTTTATCAGAAAAACTCGGTGAAATTCGCAACAAAGGTGAAGCCCACACGGTGGCGGCCATATCAGGAGCAGGAGGGGGAACTGTCCCTGCATTGCTTCAGCGCCTATTAACTGCATACGGCTCCCCCAATTTTATGCGTATGCCATCTCAGAGCTCTGCAGAAGAACCGGTACTGAAAGGTGTTTTCGATGAAGAGGGAAGACTTGGTTACGATCTGGAGAATGCAGATTATATCTTAAGTTTCGGAAGTGGAATTCTGGACGGTTGGGGGTCACCCGTCCGTATGTTCAGGGCGAACAGCCAATGGAAGGATAACAAGGTTCCTGTTATCCAAATAGAAACGAGACTGTCCAACAGTGCGGCTCAATCTTCCCGGTGGGTCGCCATTAACCCTGGTACCGAAGCGGATCTCGCCCTCGGTATTGCTGCCGTGATGATTTCAAAGAAGATGGTAAGATCAGGGAATATTTCCGGTTTCAGGGGCTGGAAGAGAGAACTTCTGGCAGGGTATCCTGCTGAAAAAGTTTCAGAAACAACAGGCGTTCCGGTTGATGTTATTGTCGAGTTGGCTAAAGGATTCGGATCCGCCAAGCGGCCCCTTGCGCTGTACGGAAGAGGTAAAGGGGTGACTGCGGGAAGTCTGCGTGAAATTTCAGCGATTACCGCATTGAATGCATTGTCCGGCAATATTAATGAAGAAGGCGGCTTGTGGGCTGTTTCCCAGGCAGACTATATCCGATGGCCTAAGGTGGATACCGATAAAATCGCTTCCGCAGGGCTGTCGCAACCCCGTTATGACGGTGCAGGAGAGGACTCGAGCGGATTAGCCCAATCTCTGATCCATCGCATTGCCGGGAATATTAACGGCGAGGAACCATATCAGCTTCAGGCCTTGCTGGTGGCCGGAGCCAACCCTTGTCACGACCTTCCTGATTCCCAAGGAGTCAACGCAGCTCTATCCAAAATCCCTTTTATCGTTAGTTTTTCATCGTTCAATGACGAAACCGCCGCTATGGCCGACCTGTTAATGCCCGATCATGTTTACCTGGAAAAATATGAAGATGTACCCGTTTGTGCCGGGCTAGTAAAACAGGTCGTTGGGTTGAGTAAGCCGGTCGTTTCTCCTCAATTCAACACGCATCATTTGGGTGAAACTCTGATTACGACTGCTAAAATGATGGGTGACACTATTGCAGGCGCCTTCCCATGGGAAGACTACGAAACCTGTCTGAAGGAGACGCTGGGAAATAAATGGGACTCTCTCATGGAAACCGGCGTATGGGAAGATAGCGACGTTAACACCGTAGCCAAAAAGGTAAAACCCGCACCCTTGGATACGAAAATTGTAACCGCAGAGGGCGATGTGAATAGCTTTCCTTTGCTTCTCGTGCCGTACGATACCATTCGTATATCCAGTAGTTATATCGGGAGTACTCCCTTTATGGTGAAAACAGTTGCTGACACGATTATAAAAGGAAAAGACGGATTTGTCGAAATTAACCCGCAAACCGCCGAAGCCAACGGTCTGAAAGAGGGGACGATAGCGACACTGACAACTCCACGCGGAGGAGCCCGTGTCCGTATTCATCTGGTCCATGGTATCCAGCCGGGCGTAATTGCCATGGTCAGGGGACTGGGTCATACTGCCTATGACGGATACCTGGCTGATAAAGGTGTCAATATCAATGACTTAATCGGCCCTGTAGAGGATCCGTCATCCGGTCTTGACGCCGCTTGGGGAATTCGCGCAAAGCTGGATAAAGCATAACCAATCTGACATGAGGTTCTGATGAAAGAACAGCAGCATGAAGCGCATGTGAAAGGTGAGCAGAAGCAAGACCGGCCTGTAATGAGATTCGGAATGGCCATTGATTTGGATAAATGTACCGGCTGCGGCTCCTGTATGGTGGCGTGCATGTCCGAAAACAATGTCTCTTTCAGAGAGGACGAGTCCAACAAACAGGACAGCATTACTTGGATCCGCGTTTACGAACTCACCAACGGCAAGTCTTATCCGGATACGGAAGTCTGCTATCTACCAAGACCCTGCCAGCATTGTGAAGGTCACGACGGTCACAGCCCCTGTGTATCGGTTTGTCCCGCAACAGCAACCGATTATAGCCGTGAAACAGGGATCGTCAGCCAGATTTACACCCGTTGCTTTGGTTGCCGATACTGCATGGCTGCGTGTCCCTACCATGCACGGTATTTCAACTGGTGGGACCCGATCTGGCCTGAAGGAATGGAAAAATACCTGAGTCCTAACGTCTCTCCCCGTATGCGGGGTGTCGTTGAAAAATGCAGTTTTTGCTTTCACCGTTATCAGTCGGCCAAGGACAAAGCCTATTTGAATGGTGAAAAAAGGGTGGCTGAAGAAGCCTATCAGACTGCCTGTACCCAAGCCTGCCCGGCAGGTGCCATTGTTTTCGGGGACCTCAACAATCCGGAACACAAGGTTCACAAGATTGTTCAGCCGGATCCTCATAACGGCAACAAATCTAAAAATCCCAGGGCCTTCCGTTTATTGGAGAGATTGGGTACCAATACCAAGGTGTACTATATGTCTGATCGAGAATGGGTACGGAGAGCCGGAGACAATTATCTCGCTCACGAAGAGACCGGGAAAATTTCCAAACCGCATCACTAAACCTGTTTTTCCGGGGTTAACGATTTAACCGGACAATCTAATAAGAACGGTAAACCGTAAAGATCAAGGAGTACAAACCCAATGGATTCTGCTTTAATACCCAAAGGAGTCAAACGGTGCCCCATGTGGCAATTCCTCCTGGGACTATGCATAGTAGGCGCCGTCCTTGCGTGGGGAGTTTACGCGATGTTGTTGTGTTGGTTCAAGGGGTTGAACCAGACCAACATGAACGATAATTACGGATTCGCATTGTGGATCTGGGCTGACCTCGCCGTTATCGCTCTAGGTGGTGGTGCTTTTTTCAGCGGATTGCTAAAATACATTCTTGGCAAGGACGAACTGAAAAATATTATCAACTACACTGTACTAATCGGCTTCATCTGCTATAGTTCGGCACTACTGATTCTCGCTATTGACATCGGCCAGCCTTTGCGCGGATGGTTCATCTTCTGGCATGCCAACGTCCACTCCATGCTCACGGAAGTGGCCTTTTGCCTGTCTTGCTATTTTGCCGTGCTGACCATTGAGTATATTCCTCTGATTTTGGAAAACCGCAAGTTGGACGAGGTTCCTTTCTTTCATAACCTCAGCCACAATATGCACGAGGTAATGGCGGTTTTTGCGGCAACCGGTGCTTTTCTCTCCTTTTTCCACCAGGGTTCTTTAGGTGGCGTCGC
>DAOWNV010000171.1 GCA_030642405.1 Desulfosarcina sp. | reverse complement strand
GGGGACTACAGGCGGAATCGCCTCGGGTCCCGTCTCCTTTATGAAAATTTTCAACACAGCCACCGAGCAGGTCAAACAGGGGGGGACCCGCCGCGGAGCCAATATGGCCATTCTACGCGTCGACCATCCGGATATCATGGAGTTCATTCACTGCAAGGTCGGTGATACCGAATTGAACAATTTCAATATTTCGGTAGGGATTACACAAGCTTTTATGGAAGCCGTCAATGCTGACAGTGAATATGATCTTGTGGATCCGAGAGGCCAAAGGACGGTAGGGCGGTTAAACGCCGGTAAAGTGTACTCCGATCTCGTTGAACAATCATGGAAAAACGGCGATCCGGGCATCGTTTTTCTTGATCGTCTCAACCGTGACAATCCAACGCCTGTATTGGGCGAAATCGAAAGCACAAACCCATGCGGCGAGCAGCCCCTGTTGCCCATGGAGGCGTGCAATCTGGGCTCCATCAATCTTGCTAAATTTGTTCTTACAGATAAAAAAAAACCACGAATCGATTATGATGCGTTGAAGTCAACGGTGTGGACCTCGGTACGGTTTTTAGACAACACAATTGACATGTCCCTATACCCATTGGAAGAGATAGACGCGATGGTCAAAGGAAACCGGAAAATCGGTTTGGGGATTATGGGTTTTGCCGATTTGTTGTTCCAGATGGCCATTCCCTATAACAGTGAGGACGCATTGACTGTGGCTGAAGAAGTCATGGGTTTTATCCAATCAGAATCCCACCAGGCATCCCTGGCTTTAGGGAGAGATAGAGGACCATTTCCCAATTATCCGCGAAGCCTATTTGCCGGTGATGAAAATGCCGCTTACCGCAACGCTACGACTACCACCATAGCTCCAACGGGTACACTCAGCATCATCAGCGATTGCTCTTCAGGTATTGAGCCTATTTTTGCTCTCTGCTTTGTACGTACGGTCATGGACAACGATAAGCTCATGAGTGTGAACCCACACTTCGAGGCAGTTGCCAAACGAGAGGGAGTTTACTCCGAATCGTTGATGGAAGCCATTGCCAAGTCCGGAACCATCGCTCACATGGACGACGTTCCGGATTCCGTTAAAAAGGTTTTTGTTACCGCGCATGACATTTCACCGGAATGGCATTTGCGCATGCAGGCGGCTTTTCAGAAATTTACGGACAATGCCGTGTCGAAAACGGTTAACCTTGCCCGGGATGCTACGGTGAAAGATGTCCGAAAAATTTACGACCTGGCTTGGGAACTGGGATGCAAAGGGGTAACTATCTACCGGGACGGTAGCAAGGAGAACCAGGTATTGTCTCTGACTTTAACAAAGACCAGGGAGGACGCCTTTTTCTCCGCTGTTCGCAAACGACCGGATACCTTGGACGGTTTTACCACTCGGGTGAAGACCGGGCTTGGGCAGCTTTATGTTACGGTTACTGAATATCACGGTAAACCCTTCGAGGTTTTTGCAACCATCGGTAAATCGGGGCGCTCCACCACGGCAAAAACAGAAGCCATCGGCCGGCTGGTTTCCCTGGCCTTACGTTCCGGGGTCACCGTGGACAGGGTGGTGAAACAGCTCAAAGGTATCGGAGGGGAGCATCCTATTTTTCAAGACGGGGGTTTGGTTCTCTCTATCCCTGATGCCATATCCCGGGTGTTAGAGAAACGCTATGTCAAAGACGGGAAAAAGAGGGCCGGTTCCACCCTGATAGGCGAAACCTGTCCGGAGTGTGGCGAGACCATCAGTTTTGAAGAGGGATGTATGACCTGCCATTTTTGTGGGTTCACCAAATGCGGATAGAAATAAGATGGTTATACTGAAAAGAGATAGGTCTCTTTTATTTTTTTATTTTTCCGTGACTCATTCCCATTCGAGGCATAGGCGGCTCTTGGGTTACCCAAAGAAAATCGCCCCAGGCCGGATCAGCCTCCGCACCCACCGATACCGTGTAGATTGTATTGAATGAGGCGCCGTTGCGTCCAAACGCTCGGTTCGGCACGCCGAATTTTTTTATGATGTGCCCATTGCCCACCAGTACAACCATCTTTCCAGATCCCAGATTGTCTGCAATGGCTTCGGCCATGGCATCTTCCCAGGTGCATTGGGCTTCGTAGAAGTAGTCGAAGTTATTTCGACCTCTGATGGTGTGCATGCTGAAAATTTCTTCAACATATGCTCGATGGTCGGTTTCATTGGTATAAATGACATCAGGCAGGTGTCTGCGGTCTTCCTCTGAAAGACTAATGATACCACCTACGCTGATTTTACCGGGTATGTGAAAGGGCACATTCAAGGCTATGATTCGAATCCCTTTTTCTTTTGCAAATTCCAAGATATCGCGATACAGACCGTAATCGAAGCGCCAGTTTGCATACCAGTGTGATTTCGCGATAAATGTAGTTTCGCTGATCTCTCCGGCGGTCCATTGATCCAGGACCGGCTGGTAGGTATGATCGAACATTTCCATCCCAATGGTCAGATCCGGATTGTTTTGGGAAAGAGCTTTGATTACGGTTAACTGGATGGCGTGGTGGGCTGGATTCCGATGGTTCTCCCCGACATAGATTACCCTGGTATCCGTCAGGTGATGTAGTAACTCCTGACTATATATCTCAGACATAGTTTCTGTTTGTAGAATCGTGTCTTGCGTTAGATGCATTGGGTTGTCCTTGATGGACAGTGTTTTAGGTTTTACAGCACACCCGCTGTAACTAATTGCAACCATAATTACAACAGAGCTAAGCAGGTATCGAAGGGAGATCCGTTTTTTCGTGGTATCCGGCTGTTGGTAATTGACTATGGACATTTGCTGATGGCTCCAGGAAAGGGCATGAAGGTGAAAATAAAAAATGAGTTGCTTTTTCGCAAGGCGTTTATTCCATGGTACGATACGGAACTTGCTATATTGCTGACCCTGATTTTTTCTTTGGTGGTATTGCTGTTCAGCATGTTTGGTATTGCCGCATCCCTGGAGACACCCGAGTACAAGGCATTTATTTGGATCCCCTGCCTGGCGGGATTTCTCTCTTTATTCCTTCTCGTTTCCCTGTTCATTCGTTCGATCAAAAGGGATTCAATGGGAAATAGTTGAATGTATCGTCATTTTTTCTTTGTAATAAAATCTTTGAAGCTAATGGTAAGATAGCTGTCGGTTCCGATGTATTTGAGGATGTTCAGCATATCGGCAGTCGTGATGTAACCGGGACGATTTCCGATCCGGTCTCCTTTTTCGGAGATGAACCAGGTGCTGGGAAGGCCCCTGACGTTATACTTGGCAGCGATTTGACTCTCTTTGTCCGAGTTAACGCGGACCGGTATAAAATTCCGGTTAACATAGGAGATGACTGCTGAATCACTGAACGTTTCTTTTTCCATTTGGTGGCAATACCGGCACCAATCGGCCTCAAAGACAACAAAGACCTTTTTTTGTTCGGCTTCTCCCCGCTGTCTGCCTTCAGCATAGGAAAGCCATTGGATATCACCACCATCGGCCAGTGCTGAATTTTCCGCAACGGCCGTAATGAACATGGTAAGTACCAGAGCATTTGCAAGTATTGACGTAGAAAATTGTTTTTTCATTTCTCAATAATTCCTATGTGGTGATTAAACTCAGCTTATTGGTTACCAGAAGCAGACCGAGGATAAGCAGAAGCACACCTGCTGAAATGTTAATAGACCTGATCAACCATGTTGTTTTTTTTAAAAAGGTCAATAAAGAGTTGATGAAAATGGATAGTATGAGAAATGGGATAGCTAATCCTGCAGCGTAAACGGACAGCAACCCGATTCCGTTGAGCACGGTTTCTTGACTGCCCGCCACGATGAGAATCGATCCCAAAAGGGGGCCGATGCAGGGGCTCCATCCTGCGCCGAATGCCATTCCTACGAAAAAAGTTCCAAGAAAGTGAAGGGGTTTTTTTTGTACGTGAAGCCGACGTTCGAAGTCTAAGATTTTAAACCGGTAGAGGCCTGTCATATGAATTCCGAAAAGGAGTATCAGCACTCCGCCGAACATTCGTATCCCGTCCCGGTATTTGTAGACGGCTCCCCCGATTAGAGAAGCTGACGCACCCATAAGAATAAATACCAGGGAAAAACCGAGAACATAACTCAACGTTGATCGGATCACTCGCGCTCGAATCTTGGAATTTTGTGTGTTGGTCAGTTCGTCCAGGGACAATCCGGTAATAAATGTAAAATAAGCCGGTATCAGCGGCAAAATACAAGGTGAAAAAAATGATAGCAGCCCGGCGACCAACGCTGCCGGGTATGAGATCGATTCAGTAAGCATAGGAGTGGTTATCCTCTGGGTTGATTGTCATGCAGGTTCCGACTGCCGCAGTTTTGTGTAAAACAGCACCCAAATCCCGGCTGTAAGGAGTGTCAGATTCCTGACAGCATTCATTGCGATATTCGATGGCTCTTTCGTAGAGAGCGAAAAACACCCGCAGGCAATATCCAATCCCCGGTATCCGTTGTAGAAGTGAATCCCTATAAAAACCGCCATCATCAGGATTATCAGCATTGCCGCACCTTTTTCGAATCGGCCGAAAACCAGTGCCAGGCCACAGGTAACTTCAACCCATGGAAGGAAAACGGCCGTAGCTGATACCAGCAACTGTGGGAGAACCTGATAATTGGTTATAATCTTGGCAAATGCAGTCGGGTCGGCAATTTTGTCCAGGCTGGCGTAGATGAATATAGCTCCAAGCACACTCCTGACGAGGATGGTTGCAACTGTAACAATCAAAGATTTATTGAGGTTCATCCGTCTACTCCAAAGATTCAAATATTGTTGAGATACTATAAACATGTTTCCCGACTTCGGCAAGACAGGGTGGCGGTAAAGTGCAAGGTAACCCCTTCAATCTGTTATGGTTGTGGCTGACCATCGGCAAAATTTTTTATCATTGCTTCACCCAGTTCCTTGGACCGGTTGGTTGCCGCCTCAACTGCATTGATCAATGTTGTGCGAAGCCCTCCTTTTTCTAATGTATGAAGACCGGCGATAGCTGTCCCGCCCGGGGATGTGACTGAGTCTTTTAACTGGCCGGGGTGTGCGCCGGTTTCCTGAAGCAGTTTGGCGGCTCCAAGGATGGTCTGGGAGGAGAGGAGCAGGGCATCTTTACGAGAAAGTCCCATTTTTACACCGGCATCGGCCAGGGCATCGACAATCAAAAAAATATAGGCGGGTCCACTGCCACTTAACCCAGTGATGGCATCCATCAGGTAGTTTTCTTTTAGAAAAATGGATTTCCCGACTGAATCGAAAATCTCCATGGCCAGTTTGACATCCTCTTCGTTGGCGTGATCACCTGCTGCGATGGCAGTGGCACCTTCACGGACAGCTACAGCAACGTTTGGCATGGCCCGGATCAGACGAAGATCCCTGTTTAACATGGACTCGATGGCGGCCAGGGGAACACCGGCGGCGATGGATATGATTAATTTATCCATATTCAGATGGCTGGCAGTCTCCTTGAGTACGCCGGCCATAATCTGTGGTTTGATGGCGTAAATGACGATGTCCGACTTCTTGACGACTTCAACATTGTCCGTAGTTGTTTCAACCTGGTATTTTTCTTTGATTTGTTCCAATTGCCTCTCACTGGCATCTGAGCACAGGATGTTGTCGGCAGTTGTTGCACCGGATCGGATCAGTCCGTCAATGAGTGCGCTGCCCATGTTTCCAGTTCCGATCATACCGATTTTTTTGTCGTTTAACATTGATTTTTTCTCCTTTTGGTTTATATCGTTAGTAAGGGTTGACCTACGTTTTCCCCATTTGTTCTGTCAAGGGAAATCATTGTTTTGATATATAAGGAGAGAGTAAATGCAATCATTAACAACAACCGTGATCCGAACCTATTCCTACCAGCGATGTGGTGTTGATAAAGGGTATACCAATCACTATTTGAACATAGATTTAAGCACAGGAGCGATTGTAAGTGTACCCATAGAGGAGCAGGTAAAAAAGACGTTTATCGGTGGAAAAGGTTTCGATCTGTGGTTGTTATGGAATTCAGTATCCAAAGAGACAAAATGGAAAGATCCGGAAAACGCCATTTGCATTTCATCGGGTCCCATGGGGGGAACGCCGGCTTATCCCGGTTCAGGGAAAAGCATAGTGACCACGTTGTCACCGCTCACTGGAACGGTCATAGACTCCAATGTCGGCGGCTATTTCGGACCTTATCTGAAATTTTCCGGTTTCGACGCCCTGCAAATAACCGGGAAAACCAATCACGATACAGTGGTGTTTATCGATGGCATCAAGGAGAAGGTTGAAATCATCCATATTTCTGGAATGCCGGAGGATGCCTATGC
>DAOWNV010000045.1 GCA_030642405.1 Desulfosarcina sp. | reverse complement strand
TTCTCCGAATCCCTGGATGCCAAGAATGCGCCGCGACTTTCTCTCGATAACCAGTTCAAGGTGCAGCATCGCCTTGTCCGGATAAAAGTGAGCACGATCCAGTTGCGCCACCTGAACACTCACTGCATCAAACCCGGCTCTGTGGGCTCCTTCCAGGCTTAAACCGGATCCAGCCAGGGCGGCTTCGAATGTTTTGACCACAAAAGAGCCGACAGCGCCTTTGAAGACGGCGCTTCCTCCGGCAAGGTTGGTCCCGATCACGCGGCCCTGGCGGTTTGCCATGGAGCCCAGGGGATAGTAGCCTGGCTGGCCTGTAATCAGATTGCGAATTTCGGCACAATCTCCGCCGGAATAGATATAAGGATCGGAAGTGCGCATGTGTTCGTCCACGGAAATGGCACCTGTCGATCCAATATGAAGCCCTGCTTTCCTCGCCAGTTCAATATTAGGTGAGGCCCCGATAGCAATGATGACAAGGTCAGCCTCCAAACGGCGTTTATTAGTAACAACCGCCTCTACGATATCGGTTCCCTCAATGACCTTTACCTCTTCATCGAGCAAAAAATGGACACCGTGTTTCTCCATTTGCCCCTGGGCCATTCCGGCAAACTGTGGACTGACAAAGCCAGGCATTATCTGTTTGAAATATTCAATAACGGTGGTCTCCACCTCCCACATGTCTGCCAGGGCTTCAGCCATTTCAAGTCCGATAAAACCGCCTCCGACAATGACAGCCTTTTCCACCTTGCCATTAGTAACCATTTCCTTGATGGCCTTAGCGTCGTTCAGATTTGCGGATGTGTGAACCATGGGAAGATCTGCGCCGGGAATCATCAACTGACGGGGACTGCTCCCGGTTCCAAGAACTAACTGGTCATATTCAAGAATATCCGGTGTCCCGTCCTGTCTAATGATATGAAGTTGTTTGTTTTCCCGGTCGATCCGTGTGGCCTGGGTCTGTGTAAGGACCTTGATGTCCTTGCAGTTCTTGAAAAATGCTTCGTCCCGTAACATGTGAAAACTTGTTTTTCTAAGGTCATCAACATCGCTGACATCCCCTGACACGTAAAAAGGGATACCGCATCCACCATAAGATATGTATTTGTCCTTATCAATGATTGTAACATTAGAGCGTGGTTCCAGGCGCTTGAATCGGCAGGCTGCCTTCGATCCAAGGGCGACTCCGCCTACGATTATAATATTTTGGGTCATTTTGTCCTCTTGGTTAACGGTTTTTACCATTAGTTATTAACCATTATCGCCCGATCTCGATTCATCCATCCCGATTCATTGCAGAGGTTAAAGTATCGAGATAAAGCGCATAAAGAGGTATAAATGGTCCCTTTTTTGTGGTTTGTCAAGATATGGATTGTCAAAAAATCAAACAATCCGCCACCAATTCCCAGAGATATTTTACTACCAAGTCATCCATTTCATAGGTTTTTTTTATGGCATTGATTTGGCCATGGCAACTGTGGCAGGGCAGGATCAGCATTCGGGCACCTGTTGCGCGAATTTGGTCCATTTTCCGACGTCCGTAGAAGATTCGTTCGTCATTGTATCCCGTCGTCAGTGTTCCGCCACCACCGCCGCAACAGGTCTGATGCAAGCGGTTGGGATGAAGGTCCACCCAATTTTCCAGACATTGATCCATGATCCATCGGGGCTCGTTGAAATAGCCATACCCGAACCACTTTTCAGCCTTCCGCCCATAATTACACGGGTCATGGTAGGTCGCAAGATCCATAAATCGATGTCGATCCAGGTGGATGCGTCTGTTTTTGATATATTCGATGAGCAGATCGAACACCGTAACCGTATTGAACTCTTCAAGAGCCTCCGGAAACCATTTTTGGAGACCATACCTGGTCGCCAGATAGGCGTGCCCTCATTCGGGCCAGAGCAGTGTGTCGATTTCCAAACGACGCATATTTTCCACGATACGACCGGCCATGACCTTCATTGCCTCGTCATCGCCGGTAAAATAGCCCCAGGTTGTGCCCTCCCAATTGTCCGAAGCAATGGTCCAGTCTTCTCCTGCGGCATGGAATATTCTCCACCACGGTTTAAGGTCTTCGGTATGGGTGTTGACCAGTTTATTATGAATCGTGGTAAGTATTCTCGCACCCTTTTTGTCAATGGGTACGGTGAAGCCTTCGAGACCTGGTTCTTCAGCCACTTCATCGCCGACATCTTCAAGAATAAAAATAAAATCTTCCTTGGGTAATGAAAGATTGTTTCCGGTTTCGAGTGCGGCGGCAAGGCCTTTGGACAAAATCCCCGGCACATGTTTACCTTCACGCAAGGATCGAATTTTCCGTGTGAGATCGGAAATATCAATCCCCATAGGACAGCTCTGTTCGCACTTTCCGCACATGGTACAGATCCATGGCCACCTGGATTGAACCACCTGGTCCACCATGCCCAGGGAAACCATTCGCACCATTTTCCGTGGGTCGTAATTGTCCACACCGGCCACGGGGCACACACTGGCACACATGGCACAGGTCAGGCAGGCATCCTGTTGATAAAGCCACTGGTTGCAGCAGTCTGGATTCAGCGCCTCTATATGAATTGGTTGATTTTCAGCCATTTTTGTTTTCCTTCTGCGGATTGTTCAGCAAAACGATGTCTTTGATGAAAGCCTTTATCCGATAGACAAACTCGTTGCCCATATTTGCTGACAGGGAGACGATTCGTAATCGTTCCGTTTCCACTCCGGCCGATGCCAATAAATCCCGGGTTGATTCAGCGCGTTTGCGGGCCACAACATTGCCGATTTCAGATTGGCAGTTGTCGGTGTGGCAAATACAGAGCATCACACCATCGGCACCTGCCTCGAAGGCTCCAAGCAGGTGTCTGCCGGCAATGGTTCCTCCGCAGGGAATTTCGACAAACCCAACTCCTTCGGGCAAGGCCTGGCCCGACACCTGGATTAGTGTGTGGGATTGGCCGGCGGAACGCATACAGCCGAAAACCACGATTCGTGGTTTTTCAACAAAGGTTATAGCCAATAGGTGGTTCATTCGTTGAATGGTTTCCAGACCGATATGAACGCCTTCCATTTCGATGGCTCGGCCTGGGCATCCCGCTGTACAAATACCGCAGCTTTGGCACGCTTCCGTTATCACGGTAATCCGGGAACCGACCTCAATGGCCCTGTGGGGGCAAAGCCGGACGCAGGTCAGGCAGCGTGCGCAGAGTCCCTGTTTAATGGTGACGCCGGCCAACGGTTCCCCATCCAAATCCCCAAGAAAGGACAAAACGTTAAGACTGACCTGATCGGCATCCGCCAATTGCTCCGCATGGGACAGCACTCCCCGTGAGCCGCCGGCCACAAAGATACCGCGCCGGTTGGTGAAGTTGCTCAAACGACGAACATTGTCACTTTGCGCAAAGCCGATATGGTCTTGGTCGATACCAAGCTTTTGTATCAGCAACTCCAGGTGATTGGCCGGTTCGATGGTTTCATCCACAACTACCCAGTCGGCTGTAAGCTGAAAAGTGTTGCGGGTTGATTCGTCCGGATAGTCAATCGTAAAATAACCATTTTCCTGAGGTTGAATGGTTGGGAACACGCCGGTGAATTTGAAAAACACGGTTCCGGCTTGTTTGGCCTTGTGAACCAACTCTTCACTGCCTGCTGAGGCCACTTTCATGTTTCCGGTCATAAAATAGGTGCTGACACCGGGTTGTGCCTGCAACTGTAAACAGCCTTCAAGCATTCGCCGGGCGACGGACGGGTGGGCATCTTTCCGCCAACCGCAAAGCAAGACGATCCTTGTATCGGTCCCGGAAAAACTTTCCGTCATGGAATGCTTCAGTTTTTCTTCCAGATCCGATAGGCCCACTACCCGTAAACCCGGCGTCAGGCGGTACTGTGAATAGTTGGGTGATCGGCTGTCATCTTCCGCGACAACAATGGCCTGTACTGTTTTCTTCAGTTGGTTGTGCCCGTGATCTATCTGAAGTGTAAAATTGCCGGCAAATCCGTGACAGTGGTTCAACCTGGTATCAGACAGCCACTGCACCCGGTCTTGGATAATCGACGCCGGAGACGATCCGTTGCCGGCTGCCAGACAGACCCCGATTCCATTGTCCACAAGATTAGCGGCGATTCTTTGGGCACAGACACTATCACCGAAGATCATTACCTCCGCTGATAGAGACTCTTTCCCTCGAACCCCATTTTCAGCTTTGTTTTCCATCTCGATTATCTTTCACCTAAAAAATGGATGATTTCAAAAGCTGTTTGTTCCGCACTGCTCACACTTTCGGCAATGCTCATGGGCCCTGTGGCTGTGCCAATGGTAAAAACCCCTTTCGGAACAGGTTGATTCGGACTACTTCGGGGCGGCATGAAACCTTGTGTATCAAGCGGCCAGCCCAGTTCCCCGGCCATACGCGCATTGCCTGCAGATGGCATCAATCCTACGGACAACACTACGAGGTCAAAAATGGCGTCCCTGGATGAGTGCGTGTCCGGGTCGAAATAAATGACTTGCAGTTCATCCATTTTGGTATTGATGATATCTCCGGGAATGGCACGGATCATTTTGATATTTTCTTGTGCCTCTTTGTAAAATGAGTGAAAATTTTTCCCGAAGGTCTGCACATCGATATAAAAAAACGATATTTCCGCATTCTCCTGCCTGGACTGAATCAATCGCGCCATACGCAACGAGGATCCGCAGCAGATTTTCGAGCACCAAAGATGACCCGATTTTGCATCCCGACTGCCCACGCATTGAATGAAAGCAATGCGCTGGGCAGTACGACCGTCCGTTGGCCGCTTCATCAGATAATGGTCACGCAGCACCCGTTCCGCATCCAGGCTGGTAATGACATTTTGAAATAGTCCATAACCATAGGGTTTGGCAGCAGGGTTGTATGGGCTGAAACCGGTCGCTACAAGGACGGCGTCGGCTTTCAACTCGCCTGCTGTGGCTTCGTTGGAAAAATGGATTGCCCCTTGTGGACAGGAATCCCGACACAAGGTGCAGGCGGCATTGTCGAAATATCTGCAAAGATCTCGTCTAATGGCCACATAAGGTCCGACGCGTGGAGCTTGTCCCTGTAAAATGGTGCCGGGAACCGGGCATTTTTTAAAACAGATGCCGCATCCGTTGCATCGGTCCGCGTTCACCAAGGGTGAATGGGAACGGTAGTGAACACGATAAGGCCCTTGACCGGATATCGATTCCATCTGGGTACCGGTAAAAATATGGACATTGGGCTTGCGTATGGCGCCCGACAATTTGACCTCAGCAATGCATGCCCCGCATTTGACACAGGTGTCCGTGGCTTTGCAAGTGAGCTGAATGGCATGGCCACCGGGAAACGGTGTTTTTTCAAGGACCGAAACATGAATATCCCAGTCAGCCAGACAGCATGCAGCCGTCAATCCCGCTACCCCGGCACCAATGATGGTGACGTGTTTGTTGTTGAGGTTCAACGGTTTACTCCAACTGATTTTAAATTATTTACTGAATGAGAATTGTAGATTACAATATAGACGGATCACGAAAAAAGTGCAAGGTCGGCACATTAGATCCACTTAGGTAGCCGTATTCGGAAACCAAGATGGAAATTCATTGTCGCAAGCATGGCCGACTCCTACAAAAAAACGGTGGCCGGCTGGGCCCTTTGTATTTGTATGAGCGCACCTGATACAATGGCAGGCTTGACTTTGCAATAATTCCCTATATAATGAGGCCTTTATTATTGGTTACCTACCATCGACAACTTATTTAACCCTATCGAGGTATCTCTATGTCTGCACACCTTGATCCCGTGTTTCTGGCACGCGTTCAGTTCGGCTTTACCATTGCCTACCATATCACCTTTCCGGCGTTCACCATTGGGTTGGCCAGTTGGCTGGCTGTTGTAGAGTGGCGCTGGCTCAAAACAGGAAATCCTTTGTATGAACAAATCTACCGTATGTGGATTAAAATTTTTGCGGTAACGTTCGGCATGGGTGTAGTTACCGGTGTTGTACTCTCCTTCCAACTCGGTACCAATTGGTCGGTTTTTTCCGACAAGGTTGGTAGTGTATTGGGACCGCTTCTAGGGTACGAAGTACTCACAGCCTTTTTTCTCGAAGCCTCCTTTTTGGGAATCATGCTGTTCGGCTGGAACCGGGTGAGCAAAAAGATGCATTTTACCGCCACGGTGATCGTCGCAGTAGGAACGCTCATTTCAACATTCTGGATCCTGTCCGCCAACAGCTGGATGCAAACCCCTGCAGGCTTTCGGGAAGGTGCCGACGGGTTGTTTTATCCCACCAACTGGATTCAGCTTATTTTTAATCCCTCCTTTCCCTACCGCCTAATCCATATGGTTACCGCTGCCTACCTGACCACAGCATTCGTGGTGGGTGGTATCGGCGGATACTATTTATGGAAGGGGCTGCATGTGAAACACGCCCGGATTATGCTGGGCATGGCCATGATTATGGCCATCTTTGTGGCACCGCTGCAGTTGCTGTTCGGTGATATGCACGGATTGAACACCTTTAAACACCAGCCGTTGAAAGTGGCCGCTATGGAGGGGATCTGGAACACAGAGAAAGGCGCTGCATTGCGGCTGTTTGCCTGGCCGGATCAGATTGGGGAACGGAACCGGTTCGAGATTACCATACCAAAACTCTCCAGCCTGATTCTCACCCATGATCTTAACGGAGAAGTAAAAGGGCTCACTTCCTGGCCCCGCAAAGATCGTCCGCCTGTGGCCCTCGTTTTTTGGAGCTTTCGCATTATGTTTGCCATGGGGGGGCTGATGATCGCAACCGGTCTGGTGGCCCTCGTTCTCTATTTTCGAAAAATGTTGTTCACCACCCGGTGGTTTCACTTGTGGTGCGTCGCAATGACACCTTCCGGTTTCATCGCCGTACTGACAGGCTGGTTTGTCACCGAGGTGGGACGCCAGCCGTTCATTGTTTACAATGTTCTTCGGACATCGGAAACTATATCGCCTGTGGCGGCCGGATCAGTAGCCCTTTCTTTGGCGGCATTCGTCATCGTCTACGGTTTTATTTTCACCGCTGGTGCTTACTACATTCTCCAATTGATCGCCAAGGGACCGGACGCATCGGAAGAAGAGACCTACGGTAGCCATGGGGTTGAAAAGCCACCTCTGGTTACGGACATTGCCGCTCAAACAGGAGGAAAAGATGTTTAGTTTTGATAGTTTTGTAGATCTGCCGCTCATATGGTACTCGCTGATCGGTACGGCCATTTTCCTCTATGTGCTGCTGGATGGTTTCGACCTGGGCGTGGGTATACTGTTTCCTCTTGCACCATCGGACCAATGCCGGAACCGTATGATGAATTCCATTGCCCCGTTTTGGGACGGAAACGAAACCTGGCTGGTCCTCAGCGGCGGGGGCCTCTTTGCCGCCTTTCCCCTGGCCTACGCCATTCTCATGCCGGCTTTTTACATTCCCGTTATCCTCATGCTGATAGGTTTGATCCTTCGAGGCGTTGCCTTCGAGTTTCGTTTTAAAGCCTCAGCTAAATCCAGAAAGATATGGGACCGATCCTTTCACTTCGGATCTTTAACGGCCACCTTCATGCAAGGGATGATACTGGGAACATTCGTTCACGGCATTGCCGTCAACGGCCGTAATTTTTCCGGTGGGTCTTTTGATTGGATAAGTGCCTTCAGTTTCATGACAGGTGTTGGACTGGTTGCCGGGTACTCATTATTGGGGGCAACCTGGACCATCTTGAAAACCGAAGGCGAAACCCAGGAGTGGGCGCGCAAAACCGCCAAAATTGTGATGGTGGTCGTTGCTCTGTTCATGGGGTTGGTAAGCTTGAGCATGCCGTTAATGAACCCCGACATCAAGCAGCTATGGTTCAGTCTCCCAAACTTCTATTTTTTACAACTAATGCCGGTTTTGTCGTTGGTTTTTCTTATCATGCTCTGGCGGGATTTGCGGTCCGAAAAGGAATTCAGGCCTTTTTTTCTGACAATGGGCATTTTCTTGATGAACTACATCGGTATTGGCGTGAGCACCTGGCCCTGGCTGGTACCCTTTGACGTGACCCTGTGGAATGCCGCAGCAGCTCCGGAATCCCAATCCTTTCTGCTGGTCGGGACCATTTTTTTACTGCCCTGTATATTGGCCTATACAGGCTATTGTTTTTATGTTTTCCGGGGAAAAGCCTCCCACGAACACGATGCAGCTTACTAAAGGACAGCGCCAATGGCTATGGTTTATTGGGCTGTTTTTCAGCGGGATGGCGGCCATGCTGGTTCTGTCCGGCCTGGTGCGTCTAATCCTTAAACTTGCTAAGGAGTGGGGATGAATCTTCGAATTGTCGCAGCCCCCAACGCTTTAAAGGGAAGCCTGCAGGCCCCGGAAGCGGCAGAAGCGATGAAAAGAGGCATTCTGGCTGCCATCCCCCATTGCCATGTCTCATGTATCCCCATAGCCGACGGGGGGGACGGACTGACCGAGGTCATGGTCGCAGCTTTGGGGGGAGAACGTATTCAGACGACCGTTTCAGGACCGCGCATGGAACCGGTCATTGCATCGTTTTGTTTCGTTTCCCAAAGTAAACTGGCCGTAGTAGAGATGGCCGAAGCCAGCGGCCTGGTGCTGCTGTCTGAAAACAGGCAGGATCCGACACGCACAACAACATATGGAACCGGAGAATTAATCCTCGCTGCCCTGAACCGAGGGGCAACACAGCTGATTGTTGGGATCGGCGGCAGCGCCACCTGTGATGGTGGGATCGGGATGGCATCGGCACTTGGATTTCGCTTCCTGGATAGAAATGGTGAGGAAGTGGAACCGGTAGGGGGATCTCTTTCCGCCATTTCCGCCATCGATCAGACAAATATCGACCCGAGGCTATCCAAGGTTTCCATATCGGTGGCCTGCGATGTGACCAATCCGCTGGTTGGCCAAAACGGAGCATCCTTTGTCTATTCTCCGCAAAAGGGAGCCACCACCGAACAAGTGATTCAATTGGATAAAGGTTTGGCCAACCTGGCACGGGTTATCCGCAAGGAGATGGGAATTGACATTGCAGATATGCCCGGTGCCGGTGCAGCAGGAGGGATAGGAGGCGGATTGCATGCCTTTTTGAATGCTATACTGACACCGGGTATCGACTTGGTGATGAAAATTGTCGGGCTCAAGGACGCTGTTGCCGGCGCTGATCTGGTGTTGACCGCCGAAGGGTGTATCGACAAACAGACTCGGTTCAACAAGGGGCCGGCCGGTGTGGCACGAATCGCCAAGGAGTCGGGCGTGCCTTGCATTGCCATCTGTGGCAGTGTGGGTGATGGAAGTTGGGATCTCTATGATGTGGGCATCGACGCCGTCTTCTCGATTTGCAAAGGACCGCAAACGCTTTCTGAAGCCATGCAAAACGCAGATTCACTTCTTATCCGTTGTACCGAACAAGTAGTGCGAGCTTTCTGTGCCGGTCGCTCAAAAAGTTAACCGGAACTGTCAGGGTAAACAAAATAAAACGGTTTCTCACCTCTCTTTGCTTCGAATAATAATAATCAGGTTATCCTTAACCCTATCTTCACTTGTTCCAAACAGAATTTGAATATTTTTTAACTCGCCAATAAATGCCTATATGTTATGAATATCGACATTTATCATTGCTTATTTCCATTTCATTTTAATCTGATTTTCCACTCAGGGGATAAGGGAAATTGCCGATAAAAGGGTATGAGGAGTTTTTCCCTCTATCATTGTACTTTTGATTGTGTGAAAACAAACTGGAATATTGAAACAAATCCGAGGAACGCATTACGAATGGGCGAGAAGCTGATTAGTGACTTTATAGCGGGCGACAGCAAGGAGATCCGGGATCTTGCTAGTAACGAGGCCGCACTGGTTGGATTTTTGACCTTGCTCAAAGGAATCGATGACCTGCCGGAGGTAAGTCACCGGTTTTACGAATCGACGCGAAGTCTGTATCAAGTTACCGCATCCAAATATCCCATAGATGAACTTATGGGAATATTGTCAGATTATTTCGGTGCTCCAGCCAAGGCGCCTGGAAAAACCATTCCCGTAAGTTTACGGTTCGACCATGTCGTGAAATATCTTGGAGGTGTTCGCAAGGATCAGGTGCTTTTCCTGAAAAAACTGAAAACAGGGGCCTTCTACGGTGCCTTGTGGCCCTGGCAGCGAGAGAAAGAACAAACAGAGATTCTATTGGGTTTCCATTCAACCAGCATGAGCGATTCGGATTACGAACAATTGGAAACCCTGGTAAACCAATTTCTTAGTCAAAAAAAAATCGAGTCGGTTTCCGGTGTGGGTGGACAAATTCACGGCATCAGCCTGCCTTCATTTCTTCAGATGTCGGAAATGGAAGGGGCCACGTATACCCTTAAGGTAAGCCACGGTAACCGGGTCGGGTATTTATACGTTGATGGCGGAAGCTTGATTGCAGCAAAGTTGGACAATCACACCGGTAACAAAGCCGCCTACCGGATTATCAGTTGGGACAATGCCTCCATTCAGATTGAGCCGGCCGAGCCTGATCTGGAAAGAGAGATCCATGACCCTCTTATGCATGTGATGATGGAGAGTCTCAAGATCAAAGACGAATCCGGTGCCGATCTTCCAACGACTGTACCGGATGTTGAGGTTCCTGAACCATCACCCGCTCCTTTGTCGGAAGAGACGCTGCAACTTGATCCGCCACCGATGCCGGAGGACAGAAAGCCTGCACAAGAGGTGTCGGTACCCGCAAACAAAAAGTCTCATAGAAAAACAACCCAGGAAGTTACACCCCTGTCTGAGGACTACGAGCCTTTTGAGAAACCTGCCGATCGGTCCATAGGAACGCAAAACAAGATGAGCAGAACAAATAAACTGCTTATCGTATTCGGTATCGTAATCTTTTTTGCCGTCAGCGTAACCGTAGGTGGCCAACTGATGAAAAAGCGGGAGGCGTCCCGCAGATATGACCAATTGCGTTCCAATCTATCCGCTGCCGAAGCATTGGATGCCAAAATCGTTCTGCTGATGCAGTATATAAAAGCTCATCCGGAGGATACCCATCGTTCCGAGCTGGAAAATCAGTTGGCCGGTACCTACACTGAAATTGAACAGTTAGATTATGATGATACCGTCGCCGATGTCAACGACCTGCAGATTGATGAAAAGTTCGAGAAAAGAGCACTGTCCTTGTACACCGCGTTTCTGACGAAATACCCCGATAGTGCTTACGTCGACCAGATCGATAAAGCCAAAGATGGAATAGGACTGTTGATGGGCACTGCCTATTTTGAAAACCTGAAAAAGGTTGCTGCCACTGATTTTTTGGAGCGGTACGAAGCGTACAGGTTATATCTGAAACAGTTTCCGCAGGCTGAAGAGCGTAAGGTTGTGGAACAGATGATTTCCGATTTGGCTGCAGAAAATACCGGTACGATTAAAAAGCAGATGGACGACTGTGATCAAAAAGAGGATTGGGACCCGTGCATTGAACAATGTGACCGATTCCTTTCCTGGTTCACCCACTCCGAATTTGTTGAAGAAGTCAAAAAACTGCGAGCCATGCTTCAGGATAAAAAGGACCTGTTTAATATGGCTGTGAAAGCGGCCCTTGCAAAAGATGATTATGCAAAGGCCAAACGAGTCTATACCGACTATCTGAAAAATAAGCCGGAAACCACACAAAAAGAAGCGATACTCCAGCGGATCGAAACACTGACGGCCGATCTGGCCAAAAAAAACCAATGGGCAAAGACCAAGGCTTTTGCCACAGATCCTGCTAACGACATCTTCAGCCGTACTCAACGTTTGAATGGATATTTGGAGAGCCTGGGCTCATCCCCATATGAATCCCTTGCAAAAAAATTGAGATCCAAGCTCGACCCTGAACTTCAAGCAACCCTTCGCTCCCGGCAAAAGGAGGAGTACCGGCGTCGGGAAGCAGCGCGGCAGCAAGCCCAAGCGGAAAATAACGCCAAAAAGATTCAACGGATTAATCGGATCCAAAATAATGTGATCAGACAACTTCAGCCGTTGAAAACAAGGTTTGAAGCTCACCAGAACGGTACGGTCACCGATCGGGTTACTGGGCTAACCTGGTGCCTTCTTGATTCATACCTGGTTCTTAATACTTGCATTTCTTATGAATCTGCAAAAAAATATGTCCAATCATTGGGCTCCGGCGGACATTCGGATTGGCGACTTCCCACAGCTGGTGAACTGGCCACTTTATATAAAAACAGCCCATTTTTCCCTGATACCGGAGCTCCCTGGTACTGGACTGCGGAATCATTTGCCCGTGGCTTTCATCAAGTGGTTGATGTCGTTACGTCGGAGCAGGAGACCACATTTACGAGAATGACAAAGAGTGAAAAAAGTTGTGGTGCCGTTCGTGCAGTCCTTCGATAAGGGTAAAGGTTCATTCCTATAACAAAAAGACTGAAAAAAAAGTGTTTTTCAAGCAAGAATGCCGAATTGGTATTTCAAAGCCCATTTATTCATTGAAAAAATTTTAATTTGGGTTTATATCTGCATCGTTTTTCAATATCCTAAGATAAAAAGTGAGGAGGGGGGAGCGTATGCGCAGTCTATCGTTTAGTGGGGTGGTCTTGCTTATCGGAATCATTACCTGTGCGACATTAGGAATCGCCGTTGCCGAAGAAGAACAGATGTGTGTCCCTATGGGAATCATTTTGTTGCAACCACCTGATGCTGTGGAAGCTAAACGCGCTACCGTAGAGTTTGATCATAGCCGTCATTTTGTCCTTGCCTGCAACGAATGCCACCACACATGGGATGGCACTGAGCCGATTACCGGTTGCATGACCTCCGGCTGTCACGATCTTGATACCCTCCCCAGAAAAGAGGAATCTAAAACGATCGACAAAAATCTGGCCTTCCGGTACTACAAAAGTGCCTATCACGGACAGTGCATCGGTTGCCACAAAAGCATGAAGGTGGCATTTGAAAAATCAGCTAATATGTTTGCCGGTATGGAGAGCGCAGCACCGACAACCGGCCCGACGGGTTGCATCGAGTGCCATCCAAAAGAATAGGGCCTACGGTTTCGAT